>JBGPLR010000392.1:0-3919 GCA_041486545.1 Terriglobia bacterium | reverse complement strand
TCAGCATAGCGCTGAGTTTTGCCGGTGGATGAAGGCGAGCCCCCCGGTCTGGATTGCGGGCACATCCCTGGGCAATCCCTAGACAACTTGCCGCCAGGAGCAGCAACCCTGGCAGCAGCGTTGCGGAAACTGACGTTAACTGGTAGTCCGGCCCTTTGCCTTGCCCCCGGTGGCCAACAACCATGCGGGCAAGAACCTTCACCACTTGAAAACCTAATCGTAGAAAGGAGTTCACGCTTATGAGCAACATACGTGTGCGGTTCTGTTTCAGCGGATTCTCACTTCTGGCGGTATTGTTTGTCGTGTTCAGCATTGGTGCCTCCCAGGCGCAACGGAAAGAAGTTCCGCCACCCAAGCTCTCGGAAAAACTGTCACAAGAGCGGGAAAAGATCATGCGTCCCGGACCGCTCCAGATCCAAATGGAGCGCGTCCCGCTGGAATCCCCCAAAGGCATGAAGTTTCTCAAGATCGAACGCCTGCCCGTGAAGGAGTCCTTGATTTCCGATCTTAGCAAGAAACTGGTCCTCAGTCCGAAAACCACGGCCGAAAAGCACGTCCTCATGGATGAAGGCGGCATCGCCCGTTTGCAGACGGAGCCGGACAAAGGCCACATGCAACTCATGACGCACTGGGAGAAGGTTGCCCAGACCAAGCCGCAGCTGGTGAACCGGCAGGAAGCCTTTCGCATTGCCGAAGATTTCATCCGGCAAAATGAACTGATCAAGAAGGACGTAAGCGCCGCTACGCCGCAGCATCTGGTCACGCTCAGCCGGGCCGACCTGCGCCAGGGGCAGGCTCCCGTGATCACGGACATGGGACAGTCCGTGATTTTCCAGCGGAAGATTGCCGAACGCCCCGTCGTGGGGCATGGATCGCAGTTGGTGGTGGATCTGGGACACAAAGGAGAAGTGGTTGGCTTCCGGCGTGCCTGGAACGCCCTGAACGAAGCTGCCCTTCAACCGGATTTCAAAAACGACCAGCAGATTTACGCTGAGGTTGAAGGCCAGATCAGGGAACGTGCCAGCGGGTTCAGTTCGGCCCGGGTCGCGAAGCTGCACCTCATTTACTACGGCAATGACAAGGAGTACGTGCAGCCTGCCTACTTCTACACCATTCAACTGGATGCGCCCGGAGTCAACGGGAAATCGTTCATGACCGGGCTCGTGTCGGCGGCGCGAAACACCCCGGAACCCATTGTTCGTCGCGCCGCTCCTGCGGAGCTGCCTTCCGAAGGGAAGCAGGGGATGAATCTTGTCCAGCCCGAACTTCCCGAAGGCGATCCCACGGTAGGCCGTTATGTTGTCCGCAACGACTCGCACGACTGGGTCGACGACGCCAACGAGTTCAAGGGTGGCCTCAATGATGGCCACTCCTCCGGGTTGCCGGCCATCACTTTTGGCGACTACTACTGGGACCAGCCCTACATGTGGACCTCGTCAGAGGACGGCTTTGTAGACCGCTGGAATATCACGCTGGTAGAGGGACACGGTAACACCTGGCTGTTCACCACGCGCAGCAACTGCTGCGACGTCGTGAATCTGAATTCGGGCACTCAGCCCGGTTACGGAGACGCGCCGGGAAACAGCATGCGCTTCCTGATCCTCAAAGGATGCGCCATCATTCCGGCTCCTCCCGACAAATCCAACTGGGCGGATCCCTGGTGGAGAATTTTCAAAGGGCTCCACCAGGTCGTTGGGTTCCGCACCGAAATGTACATTGATGACGACATCTCTTACGGCTTCGCCAAGAACATCGCGTCCAACCACCGCGTCCTGGATTCCTGGTTCGCTGCCACCAACAGTTCCAGTTCCTACCAGTGGGAGAGGTTCTGGGGCAGTTGGGGCGACCAGATTTATGGCTACGGCACGGTCGTGATGATTCCGGGTCGCGAGGGCGAAGGCATTTACAGCACCGCTGCAGCTCCGCCGGCGACTTCAACCGGTTTGTCCATCTGGTGGCAGCACTAACGCTGTTTGCTGAAGCCGAACCGCAGCTGATCTGAAAAGCGAATGTACGCCCCGCAAGGGAAGACGAGCCGGGCCTGATCGCCCGGCTTGTCTGTTTGAGCGTTGCGGCCCTGAATTCTTGATACCCTTACAGCCCCATGAAGCCCCTTGCCACCTCTGCGATAAGCCCTTCCTGGGCTGGATATGGCGGCTTTGCGGGTGCTGGCAACGCTCTATGTTATTGATTTCTGGGCTGCATTGGCCGTACCGCAGATCCAATTGACCCGCTCCTATGACACGTTTTTGCTCGGCGCTGGATCGCTCTGGGTCTGTCGATTCTGGCGGCCATCAAGGGCGCAAAAGCCTGGTACGGAGTTACTGAGGCGGCGGGCGTGACGCTATTACTTGTCCCACACGCGCATCGGTTTAAGGCTCGCCGTCATCTAAGCAGATAGGTAATATATCCCCTTTGTTTTGAGCAGGGTTGGCTGGCCGCCCATCTTTTTTTCTTGACGGACCGTGTGCTAAAATTTTTAGCCTCGGGTTTTGCGCGCTTTCCAGCCTACATCCCGCACGCTTACACGCTTTGGGGATACGAGCGGACAACCCGGTATTGCCTTGAAGACTTGGCTGTGACACTTACAAAGAGGATTGTGGTTTGGCTCTAGACGACAAATTCGAAGACATTAAAAAACTTATCGACGCAGGCAAAGAAAAGGGATATCTCACCTATGACCAGGTCAATGACCTCATTCCCGGTGATGTCCACTCTCCAGACGATCTGGACGACCTGCTTACCACCATTGGCACGCAAGGCATAGATGTACTTGATTCCACCAAAGGCCTTCCTTCCGAACAGAAATTTGAAGATCTGGAAGAAAGCGAAGACGTAGAACTTGACCTGACCCCGGGTGCGATGGAAAAAACCAACGACCCGGTGCGCATGTACCTGCGCGAGATGGGCACCGTCCCGCTGCTCACCCGCGAAGGCGAAGTGGAAATTGCCAAGCGCATTGAGCGCGGGCAACTGCGTGTGTTGAAAGCCCTGTCACGCTCTCCCATTGTGATCAAAGAAATCCTGGCCCTGGGCGAGGACCTCAAACGCGGCGTCCGTTCCATCAAAGAACTGGTCGCCTTCGACGAAGAGGAAATCACAGACGAGATTGTGCAGGCGCGCTTGAAAAATTTCGTCGGCAAGATTGACGATGTCTCCAAGCACTACAAAAAAGTCCAGCAGGTGGAAGAAAAGCTGGCCAACCTCGCGCAGAAAAAGAAGCCGCGTGAACATCGCCGCGCCCGTTGGGCGCTGGGCCGGGCCCAGGTGCAGGTCTCCAAGGGCATCCGCAACCTCAAGTTCACCACGCCGGAGCGCAAGCGGCTCATTGAGCGGGTGAACAAGACGGTTGAATCCATGCGCGCGCTGGAACGCCAGATCAACAATCTGGAAAAGAAGATTGAAGCCACGCGCGTGGAGGAAACCCGGCGCGAATACCGCCGCATCCAGCGTTCCCACCGCATTGACCTGGAAAAGCACGAGCGCGATACCGGCGTCACCTACCAGGAACTGCGGCGCACGCAACGGGAAATCATCCAGGGCGACGTAGACGCGGAAGCCGCCAAGCGGGAGCTGATTGAAGCCAACTTGCGGCTGGTGGTCTCCATCGCCAAAAAGTACACCAATCGCGGTCTGCAGTTCCTTGACTTGATCCAGGAAGGGAACATCGGCCTGATGAAAGCCGTGGACAAGTTCGAATATCGCCGCGGCTACAAGTTCTCCACGTACGCCACGTGGTGGATTCGCCAGGCCATCACCCGCGCCATCGCCGACCAGGCCCGCACCATCCGTATTCCGGTGCACATGATCGAAACCATCAACAAGCTGATCCGCACTTCGCGGCAGTTGGTGCAGGAACTCGGGCGCGAGGCCACTTCGGAAGAGATCGCCAAGCGCATGGATATTCCTGTCGCCAAGG
>JBGPLR010000391.1:0-3967 GCA_041486545.1 Terriglobia bacterium | reverse complement strand
GCATGGCTTCCAGATATTCGTAGAGCGCGCCGGCGTAGGCTTTGCGCGCGTCCAGTTCATTGGCCAGTTTGATGGTGGAATTCAGCGCGATGAACCGCGGATGCATATCAATGGACTTGGGTGGCTGGAAAGCCGCGTTGGTCTTCTCCTGCAACCGCTGCAACTCTGGCAGGTAGGACCGCAAGGGAAACGCCGCGGACGTGCGGGGAAGACTCAATCTGGACAAGAAGCCGGCAAACTCAGCTTCGCCCTGCGCCTGCCCCATATAGAAGAGGCCGTCTTTGGGTCCGGTGGCCGTGGCAAATCCGCGGCTGCCCTCCATCAGCGGGATGGCCTTGGCCTGTGCCGCTTCTGACAACGCGCGCACCGCCGCCTGCGACCGCGTCCATGTGCGCTGCTGCGCCTGCTCATCCAGCGCGGTGAGTTGCAGGCTGGCCTGGCCCCATTCCGCTTCAAACGCCGGCAAGCCGCTCTTCACCGTCTCAGCCTTTTCGTCAGCGCACCGCGCACCATGAAGCAGGTTCGTGGCCTGGTCCAGGCGCTCCAGGCTTACATAGAGCTGCCCGGCGCTGAGCGCACCACGTGTGCCCTTGAGCGCGTCGCCCACCATGCCGCCGATGCCGGGAAAGTCGGGATTGTTGATCGGCTTGTCCTTGAGCGATTGCTCCAGACGGTCAGCTTCCGCCTTGACCTGCGAAGCAGCGTCTTGAGCAGTTGCCCATCCGGCGACCAGAAGGACCATGACAAGCATTAGGAACGGCAAGCATCGCGATGAAAGCGTATGTGTACGAATCAAGCAGGCTCCTTGCGCAGGCGAGCGCGCTGAAGCTTGGACGCATCTTCGGCGCAGACGTGAGCCAAAGGAAGAGTCAACTATTCGATTAAGTGGCGGGTTTCGCGAACCAGCATGAACAATTCGTCTCAAACCAAGTACGCGATCAGCTTGCGGGCGCCATCACAACGGGCATGGTCGGCGTCTGGCTGCCGCCGCGAGGTTCTATGGTGACCGCGAAGAGTTTCGCCTGGATCCCTTGCGTATCGAACTGGTGCATGATCATGCCGCCGCCGGAGTTGTCTGGTGAGAAGGTGCCAGCAGGCATGGGGGCCGCGCCGTTCATGGGAATCAGCCACAGTTCATAGACTTTGTCGTCAGGCAGTTGCGCCGCGTTGCTGGCAAAAAGCAGTACGCGGCCTTTTTCGCGGTCGTAGAAAGTTTTCATCTGCGGCTGCGGCCGGTTCGCGGTAGACACCAAAGTCAATTGCTCGGCTTTCGGATTGCGCAAAAGCTCCAGCATTACTCTTGCATGTTCGTTTTGCTTGCTGAGGTCGTCTATTCTGCCGCGCAGACTCGCGTTCCTGTCCTTCAAGCCCTGCACTTCGCGCAACAGCGTGAAACTGGCAATCGCCAGAACGATTGCCGCGGCCATGGGCACTAAAGAAAGCCAGCGCGGCTGCAGTCGTCCCATCACCAGTTTAGGTTTTTTCATCTCCGCTCGGCGCGGCTCCGCCCCCACCGCCTGCATCAAACGCAGACGGGCGCGTTGCGGAGGCTGCGGCCCTGTCGCCGATAGCGCCAGCAGCGCCGTGTCCGCCCGCAAAGCTTCCAGTTCGCGGCGGCATTCGCCGCAGGTGCCCAGGTGCGCCTCCAACTCGGCCAGCTCCTGCCGGTCGTCGAGCGCGTCCATGGCGTAGAGCGCCAGAGCGTCAGCGTATTGTGCGTGGTCCTTCATGCGAATGCTTTTCTCAGCGCCAGCAAGCCGGCGCGTATGCGCGTCTTCACCGTGCCCAGCGGTTCTCCGGTTTTGCCGGCAATCTCCGAATGTGTCATGCCTTCAAAGAAGGCCATTTCCAGGCTCTTGCGCTGCTCCTGCGGAAGCCCGGCCAGCACGCCGCGGACTTTCTCCATCGCCAGCCGCCGCGCCGACTCGTCTTCCAGGTTCACCTTGGCGGCGATGGGCAGCTCGCTGATATCTTCTTCAAACGGCCGCTTGCGCAGCAAGTCAATAGCCCGGTTGCGGGCGATCACCGCCAGCCACGGCGCCAGCCGTCCGCGATCAGCGCTAAATGCCTGGGGGTTGCGCCACAGTTGCAAGAACACTTCCTGGAGCACGTCTTCCGCCGCTGTGGTGTCGCCGAGCACACGCAGGGCCACGCCGTACACAATACCGGAATAGCCGTCATACAGCTCAGACATGGCGCTCTCGTCCCCGGCGCGTATGCGCGCGATCAAGGCCCCTTCGTCTTTCGTATTGGACGCTTGCGTGCCACTCACGCGCATGGACTCGCTTTTCTTAAGAAGTACGGGGATCGCTTGGGAACGGATTGAGGCAAATCGCACAGCCTGACCCGCACCAGGCCACCGTTCCGTCCTCGGAATCTGGGGTAACCCGTTCCTCCGCTTGCTTACACGCTTGAGGCGCTGCCAGAAATGATCTGAGGACTCGCAGGAAAACGAAAGAGGCGAAGCCGGCTTGCGCGCTGAGCCCCGCAGCTACAGTAGCAGACGAATCGTGGAGCGCACAAGACTCGCCGGCGGTGTGTCGCGCGGCGACCACATCAAACTTTTTTGGCCCCCGACTCTTTCATCTGCTGACGGAGGCATTCTTGTACGGTTCGATACTCGCAGGCCGCGCCCTTTGCTTTTGTTGGCCGGCTTCCCGTACACTTGCAGCTAGCCACTTCCTCTTGAAACCCGCGTTTGGTCGCAGCGGGCAGTACCTCCAAATAAAACTAGGAGTTCCAAAAAATGAAGAAGATTATTGGATTGGTTGTGTTTGCAGCGTTGGTCAGCGGACTTGCTCTGGCGGAAGCCGGGAGCTGGACCGGCTTTATCAACGATGCAAAGTGCGGCGCCAAGGTGGATGCCGCCTGCGCCAAGAAGTGCGCTGAAGCCGGCGAAAAAATGGTGTTGGTCACCGCCGACAAAACGGTCATCGCCATCGCCAACCAGGACGCCGTGAAAGGCCATGAAGGCCATCACGTGACGGTGAAGGGCAACCTGGACAAAGGCGTCCTGACCATCTCCAGCGTGGAAATGGTGAAAGAGCCGGCAAAGTAGTTCTGCTTTTTGCCAGCAAGCTTGCGGCCCGCTGAGTACCCGGTACTGGCGGGCTGTTTCATTTTCCGCTTGCGCGCCGCCTTGTGCGGAAACTTCCGATCTGGCCGGCTGGTAGTTCACACTCGCGCGTTGCCAAGGCAAACTTCTCCCGTGATACCATCTCGGCATGCGAACCCGAATCGCCTTGCTCCTCCCGATTTTTCTTTTGCTTTCCTGGCTGGCTTCTGCCGCGCAAACCCCTGATTTCACCGTGAAGAAGCTGGCCGACGGTGTGTACGCGGCCATCTCCCCCGACCGTAGCAAGGCGGGCAGCAACGCCGGATTCATCGTTGGCCCAAACGGCGTGGTGGTTGTAGATACCTTCGTGGACGTAGCTCCAGCCCGTGATCTGCTGGCGGAAATTCGCAAGGTCACCGATCTTCCCATTCGTTTTGTGGTGAACACGCACTACCATCTCGACCACACCGGCGGCAACGCGGTGTTTTCGGCGGCGGGCGCCACGGTTCTGGCGCAGCGCAACCTGCGCGGCTGGCTGCGTACGGAGAACCTCAAGTTTTTCGGCGCAACTCCCAAACCGGAAGACAAGGCGCGCGTGGAAGCCCTCGTCCTGCCTGACATGGTCTACACCGACGCGGTGGACATCTACCTGGGCCCGCGCAAGATTGAAGTGCGCTACATGCTGGGCCACACCGGCGGCGACTCGGTGATTATCGTTCCTGACGCCAACGTGGTCTTCGGCGGCGACCTCATCTGGCAAAAGCATCTCCCCAATCTGATTGACGCCACCACTGACGCTTGGGTGAAGACTCTGGAAAAGCTGCTGGCTGATCATCCTACCGCCACGTTCGTCTCCGGCCATGGTGACGTGGCCACCGCCGCCGACGTGCGCGACTTCCACGATTACCTGGT
>JBGPLR010000390.1:0-3972 GCA_041486545.1 Terriglobia bacterium | reverse complement strand
GCGGGCGCAGTTTCTGATTGTTTTGCCGTACCGGCCTCGATAGACTGCGGCTAAGCGTTCCCCGAAACGTGTTTGTGCCTTAGGAGGGCTTCCATGAATCGTGCGGCGTTGACCTGGCTCCTGGCCTCGCTATTGTCAATCTCCTTCATTGCCCCGGCCGAAGCGGCGGTACACAGTTCGCAACCCGCAACCGCTGCGTTGCCGGTAACGCAAGACCCCGCGCCTCGTGCTTGGAAGCGCTACCGTTACGAGGTTGACGGTTTCTCCGCTGAATTTCCCGGCGAACCCAAGACCACGCCCAACGACGGCAATACGGGAACTCGCTACTTCACCTCCCTGGAGAACGATAACCTCGCTTATTTCGTAGAACGGGCCGAGCTTCCAGCGGACCTCGATAAGACTCCGGAGCAGATTTTTGACGGCTATGCCGGCGGTGCGGCAAACGGCACCAAGAGCGAAATCAAGAGTCAAAAGCCCATCTCCTTGCGCAGCTATCCCGGGCGAGAGTTCATTTTGGAGAGTGACACTTTGATCATGACGTTCAGACTTTATCTGCAGGGCAAGACGCTCTACCAGGTGCTGGTGGTGGCGACCAAGGAGCTGGCGCCGGGCGCGGAGACGAAGCGCTTCCTTGATTCTTTCGAGATCCTCAAATAGCTGCCATCCCAGGAGGGCAGATGCCTGAGTCCTACACTTGCGCGGAAACTGGCCGCTCGTTCGCGACGGCCGAAGAAGCCCGCGCCAGTGAAGCTCGCTTTCGGGAAATCCAGGATGCGTGCGACTCGGGCGGCGTACCGCAGCTTCGCCCCGGCGACGTGATCTACCTGGAAACCAGGTTGTACATCAGCCATGGCTGCGACGATTTCTGCGGCGGGCTGGCCGAGGTGAACGAGGTACGGGAAGGGCAGCACGCCGTCATACCGATGTCGTATGTGCGTGTGCTGCAGGAGCTTGACTCCGTGTATAGCTGGACGGATCTGGCGGCTGACCAGAAAACACTTCGCGCTGAGCACGGCAAGAACTGGGCCCATCCCGACCCGGATCTGCGTCCGGAGCACAACGGTTACTTCCTGTAGTCCGTTCCAGAGTGTGATACGTTGCGGGTATGCCGGAGCAAGAGCTTACGAACCGCTGCCAGGAAACCGGCCGCTCCTTCGCGACGGCCGAAGATGCCCGCGCCAGTGAAGCCCGATTTCGGGAAATCCAGTCTGAGTGCGACTCCGGCCGCGTCCCGCAGCTTCGCGCCGGCGACGTGATCTACGTGGATACAGAACTCTACTTGGGCCATGGCCGCGACGATTTTCGCGGCGGCCTGGCTGAAGTAACTGGCTTTCGTCCCGAAATCAGTGCCGGCAAGCCTACGCCGTTCGTCCGCATCACGCAGCAACCTGACTCGTGGCACAACTGGGCGTATCTGGCGGAAAAGCAGCAGAAACTGCGCGCGGAATTCGGCAAGAACTGGGCCTATCCTGATCCCGATGACCGCCCGGAATTTAACGACTGGTAAGCCCTGCGCCTTCTCCACCACCACAGGCTGAACACCACCACTTCCACAAACGTAACTGTAATGATGGCAATCGCAAACCCGCCGACAAAAGCGGGGAAACGGTCATACTTCGTAAATAGTAGCCAGCCGTACGTCGAAGACAGTGCGCAGGCGATCAGGACCATCGCGACGCCTGCCCAGCGTTTGGTCGCCGGCGGCATGCTCATGTCCGCCGGCAGCGGCTGTGACGGCGCTCTCCTGAACCATACGGCGTACCAGACCGCCAAGATGGCCATTCCAAGTACGGTGCTGCCGTGCTGCAAGATGCTGAAGATGGATCGCCCGAAAAAGATTTGCGGAAGCACCACGGTCTGCAGGACGTCGAATCGCTGTACGAACCAGCCGCCGCTGTGAGTGAGCGAATCCCATAACAAGTGCGTGAGCGTGCCGGCCAGCATGGAAACCACAATGAGCAGCATTCGAGGCAGCGGCGTGAACGGGAATGGCCCGGCAAAGGCCGCGAGCTTTTCTGCGTGCCGCGCCGGCGCCAGGCTGATTAAAGGCTGCTTCAGGAAACGATGAAAAATCCACAGCACCAAAAGTCCGGCCGGCAGGCAGAAGAGAAAAACGCCAGGCAGGGAATGACTGGCCTCAGCGTCCGGACCCATGTAGATGAAGTAATGGAAATCCGGCGTCATGCTGCCCACCACCAGCGCGGAAAAAACCAGCCACTTGCGCAGCGGCAGAACAGCGGCAGGATGGGCAAGAGTGAAGGGCAAAAATCGAGTATAGCGTATGGGCCGCGGCTGTACCGAGCGCCGCCAGACGCTGAATCGAGTCGGCCAGCGCGTAGGCAATGGGAGGTTGAGAGTTGTGATATGAGTCCGGAGTGACTGCGTGAGAACCCGCGGAACAAATATCTCTTTAAAGATTCGTCATCCCGACGGGCTTAAGCGAGCGCGCGCAACCTTCAGCGCGCGAGCAGCCCGCAGGGACCTTGTGCTCCCCAAGTCCTTGCACAAACGCCGAAAAGCGCGAGGTCCCTCACTCCTATTCGGACGCTGATGAAAACGCGTCCTCATCGACGGAGTTCGGGATGACGGTCGCAAAATCTGTGGATAGCCAGTTCTCACGCACACTCGTAGGGGCGACACAACCAAGCCGCCCACGGACGCGCGCGCGTTTTCTGATAAATTAAGTATTCAGACCATGCCCAACGAAAAAGTCCCGACCTACCAGGAACTGATTCTCCGGCTCCAGCAATTCTGGGCGGAGAGCGGCTGCGTGCTGCAGCAGCCTTATGACACGGAGGTCGGTGCGGGCACCATGTCGCCGGAAACTTTTCTGCGCGCGCTGGGGCCCAAGCCCTACAAAGTCGCGTACGTGCAGCCTTCGCGACGGCCCGCTGACGGACGTTACGGCGACAATCCCAACCGCCTTTACAAGCACATGCAGATGCAGGTGATCCTGAAGCCTCCGCCGGAGGACGTGCAGGAGCTTTATCTCCGCTCGCTGGGCGTGCTGGGCATTGATCTAAGCAAGCATGACATCAAGTTTGAAGAGGACAACTGGGAGTCGCCCACCCTGGGCGCATGGGGCGTCGGCTGGCAGGTGATGCTTGACGGCCTGGAGATCACGCAGTTCACGTACTTCCAGCAGTGCGGCGGCATTGACCTTGACCCCATCTGCGCCGAGCTGACGTACGGCCTGGAACGCATTGCCGCGTTTCTTCAGGACGTGGACAGCATTTATGACATCGTGTGGGCGCGCGATCCCAAAACTGGCGCCACGGTCACGTATCGTGACGTGCGCTTTCAGGATGAGCTACAGCTTTCGGTCTACAACTTTGAGGCGGCTGAAGTGGAGAAGGCCTGGAAGCACTTGGAGTTGTACGAAAGCGAGTGCCAGGCGCTGATCGACAAGTTTTGGCAGAAAAGAAAGTACGAAGACCAAGTGCAGGAGATGCACCAAAAGGAACAGCCTGCAATTAGAGTCAACGTGAATCGGGATGTTAGCGGTCGCTTTCCGCTTCTCGCGACTTATGAGCTTTGCTTGAAATGTTCTCACCTATTCAACATTCTTGACGCGCGCGGCGCCATTTCAGTGACCGAGCGCGTGGGCGTGATCGCCCGCATTCGCCAGTTGGCAGTCGGCCTGGCCAAGGCATATCTGGCGCAGCAGAATTCTTCGACACAGCAGAAAGAAGGAGCCGCCTAAGATGCCTCACTTCCTTCTGGAGATTGGTTGCGAAGAAATCCCCGCCCGCATGTTGGGCGGCGCCTGCAAGGAGCTGGCGCAGCGCGTTCTGGGCATGATCTCTAGGGAATCTCTGTTCGAGCAAAGCACGCAACCTGCGTACCACAGCGACATGCCTGCGGTCCTTTTTAGTTCTTTTGCCACGCCCCGCCGGCTTGCCCTGGTATTGCCGGGCGTGTTGGCGTCCCAGCCGGACGTGACTGAACAGATCACTGGACCTTCAACCAAAG
>JBGPLR010000389.1:0-3979 GCA_041486545.1 Terriglobia bacterium | reverse complement strand
TGATTCGCCCATCTGCCGCGGCACTTTCAGGTCGCGGCTCAGGCGGTACTGCGCCGGAATTGGCGAAAACAGTTCGTCGATGGACTTGATGCCGATCTCGCCCCGCCTTTTCTGGCGGTCAGCGGGAGATTTTGGAAGATAGCGCATAGGAATTTTGTAATTGGGTAATTTGGTAAATGGGTAAATTTGGTTAATTTGGCAATTGAATCATCGGGCAGTTGAGTAATGCGGATTTCGGCCTCGCAGCAGATGGGTCATACGTATCAGCGGCGAAATTACCCAATTACCAAATTACCCAATTACCAAATCTCTTCTCACTTCTCTTCCGCCACGTACTTCTCATAGTCGGCCGCGGAGAGCAGCGCGTTGACTTCCGCTGGATTGGAAAGCTCAATCTTGATCATCCAGGCGGCGTGCGCGTCCTTATTTACATTTTCCGGAGTCTGGTTCAGCGCGTCATTGACGGCCGTCACTTTGCCGGAAGCTGGCGCGTAAAGTTCAGACACGGCTTTCACCGACTCCACCGTCCCAAAGCTCTTGCCCTTTTGCAACTGTGCGCCGACCTTGGGCAGTTCGACAAAAACAATGTCCCCCAGCGCTTCCTGTGCGTGGCTGGTAATGCCCACTGTGCCGGCGTTGCCGCTCACCTGGATCCACTCGTGCTCTTTGGTGTACTTGTAATCTTTGGGATATGCCATTCGTTGTCCTTTTTTCTAGGGCTCCACGACGCTGCGCTGTTTCGCCCTCGTGCTGCGTTCGCGCGCGCCGGCGCTCTCTCCGCACTTCACCCGTCTTCTAGGGCTCCGCAATCCCCTTCGACTTCGCTCAGGGTGCTTCGCCCTCATGCTCCGTTTCGCGCGGGATGAGCGCAAACTCCGCATTTCACCCGCCCTTATTTTTATCCTGCTCCCAGCAACATCACACAGCTTGTATTATTTCTTGGCGCGTTTGTAAAACGGGGTTGGCGCCACTTTGCACTTCACCTTCTGGCCGCGGATCTCCACAAACACTTCGTGGTCCAGCGCCGAATGCTGCGGCGGGACGTAGGCCAAAGCAATGTTCTTTTTCAAAAACGGGGCGTATGACCCGCTGGTGACGTAGCCGATCTCCAGGCCGGCGGCGTCAAAAACTTTGTAGCCATCGCGCGGAATCCCTCGGTCCACTGCTTCCAGCCCAACCAGCGTGCGCTTCAGGCCGGCGGCTTTGGCCTTTTCCAGCGCCGCGCGGCCGATGAAGTCGCCTTTGTCCATCTTGCAGAAGCGGTCCAGGCCGGCTTCCCAAACGTTGATGGTGTCCGAGATTTCGTGGCCGTACAGCGCCATGCGGCCTTCCAGCCGCAGCGTGTTACGCGCGCCTAGCCCGCAGGGTATCGCGCCAAACTCTTTCCCGGCTTCCATCACTTCATTCCACACGCGCTCGCTGGTGGGGACGTCCGACGGCACGTAGATTTCAAAGCCATCTTCCGCGGTGTAGCCGGTGCGCGCGATCATGGTGTTGGGCAAGCCGCAGACCGTGCCGTGCTTGAACCAATAATTCTTGATCTGCGAAAGGTCAACGTTCGTCAACTTCTGCAGCGTGGCTTCCGCTTTGGGGCCCTGAATGGCGATCTGCGTGTAGTAGTCGCCCACGTCGTCCGCGTGGAGGTGGAAGCGGCTCACGTTCTTCTTGACCCAGCCGTAGTCCTTTTCCCGCGTGCCCGCGTTGATCACCAGCAGGTAATCGTTATTACCCAGCTTGTGGACAATCACATCGTCCACGAACGTGCCTTCGGGATAGAGCAGCGCCGAGTAGTGCGCCTGGCCTTCCTGCAGCTTGGAGGCATCGTTCATGCTGATCCACTGCGTGGCCGCCAGCGCATCCGGCCCGCGAAGAAGGATGTCGCCCATGTGGGAAACGTCAAACAAACCCACGCCGGTGCGCACGGCCAGGTGTTCTTTCATCAGGCCGCCGGATGCCGGGTATTCCACCGGCATGTCCCAACCGCCAAAATCCACCATTTTGGCGCCCAGACGCCGGTGCAGGGCGTTGAGCGCAGTCTTCCGGAGCGTCTGGCCTTCCACTGTTGAGGACAAGCTTGGCTTCCCTTCCGCAAAGTTGTGATCAGGGGACAGAGCCCGTCGCCGGGCCGTGAGGAACCTTGTAGGTTATCATTCACGTTTTGCGTGGTCAATGAAGGCCCCGGCTTCTTAGACGATTCTTAACTTCACGAAAAGTGATGGCGGTCATAGTCAAGCCGCGGCCAGCCTGATAGGAAATGTAATAATTAGGTTGCACCTGCGGGGCGTTAGTATGGCCTTCCAATTTGAATTCGATGCTGGCAACCGGGTCATTCGTATACGCTTTGAAGGCGTGGTGATGGATGATGAGTTGGTGGAATCCCACGCACGCACGGCTGGCTACATTCAGCGGACGCAGGCGAGGGCGGGGATTACGGATTTCACTGGTGCAACTTCTTTCCAGGTATCAACCCCGGTCATTCGTACGATAGCCGATTCTGCGATAGCCGCTAAAGACCCTTCCTTTGTCCGGGTGGTGGTTGCACGCGCCGCACTTGAGTACGGGCTGGCAAGAATGTACCAGATTCTGGGTGAGGCCACGCGTCCGGGAATGGAAGTCGTCCGCTCGCGGGAGGAGGCCTACAGTTTTCTCGGAATCGAAGATCCGCAGTTTCAGGCGCTTCCTCCAGAATCAACTTGGGGCGCTCAGGCGGCACGGGAAGACCTGGCGGGCTAAGGGCTCCATCCCTGAAAGTCTCGGCACGAACGGCGTATTGCCCGCCGGACAAAATCGCGATAAGCTCCGCTTATGCCTCAAGATTTTATGTGCGCTGTCTGCGAACAGGTGGAGCGGCGTTGCTCCTGCGTCAAGTACTGCATCCTCTGCCGCGGATATTACGATGTCCGCCTGTGCGAAGACGGCCAGTATTATTGCCGCCCCTGCCGCGAATCCTGCGATCTGCAAGCCCAGTACCAGCAGAACGTATGAAGAAGATCGGGTGACCCGGTGATCGGGACATCGGGTGATCGGAAAAGCTACCGGCCATAATTTGATCTCACCGTCACCACTTGGATAAAACTGTCTGCGTGACCGCCGTTAAATATTCGGCCACCACTGCCCGCTTTCAGGATTTCCCGTGTCCCGATCTCAAATCACCCGATCACCGGATCACCCGATCACCCGATCTTCTTCCGCGTCTCCGCGCCTCCGCCGTGAAATTCTTTCCTACTATCGGACTTTGCTCCTCCGCTGGGGACCGCAGAACTGGTGGCCGGCGCAATCGCGGCTGGAAGTGATCGTTGGCGCCTACCTGACGCAAAACACGAATTGGAGCAACGTGGAGAAAGCCATCGCCAACCTGCGCCAGGCCAGACTGCTCAGCGTGAAAGGCCTGCGTGAGATTTCTCTGGCGCGATTGCAAAAGCTGGTGCGGCCATCCGGCTATTTCAGGCAAAAGGCCAAGAAGCTGAAGACGTTCATCCGCTATCTCGACAAGAATTATGGCGGCTCATTGGACCGCATGTTCGCCGAGCCCACAGAAAGACTCCGCTCGGAACTGCTGGCGCTCAACGGCGTGGGCCCGGAGACAGCGGACTCAATCCTGCTGTACGCCGGCAATCATCACGTCTTTGTGGTGGACGCCTACACCCGCCGCGTCTTCGAACGCCACGGCCTCATCACGCCAAAAGCGAAGTACGAAGAGATTCGTCTGCTGGTGGAGCAGGAGATCAGTAGCGGCGCGCCGGATCCGATGGTGATTGCGGAGCAGGAGGGCGCTGGCGCGAAGCCGGAATCTCTGGCGGGTCATCCACAAGGGAATGATCTGCAAGGGAATGATCTGCAAGGGAACGATCCGCGCCATCCCGTCTCCCGCATGAGCAGCGCGGCACGCAGCGAACTCGCCCAGCATTACAACGAACTGCATGCGCTGATCGTGCGGGCCGGCAACCAGTATTGCCGCAAGAAGGCGAAGTGTGAAGAG
>JBGPLR010000388.1:0-3991 GCA_041486545.1 Terriglobia bacterium | reverse complement strand
GGCCGCCCGCTGGTGGAAGCCTCGGCCAAAAACTGCGAAGCTGCGCTGGTTCTGGAACCGTCCCAAGGCCTGCAAGGCTGCTTGAAGACCGCGCGCAAAGGCGTGGGCGATTTCACCATTCGTGTTCGCGGACGCGCTTCCCACGCCGGCGTGGATTTTGAAAAAGGGCACAGCGCAATCGTCGAACTGGCGCGCCAGGTCCTGGAGGTGGCCAGGTTTACTGATTTGGCCCGTGGCATTACGGTAAACCCCGGTGTCGTCCAGGGCGGCACGCGGACCAACGTGGTAGCGGCCGAAGCCTGGGCCGAAGTGGACATACGCATCGCCCGCGCCGCTGACGCCAAGGAACTGGAAGCCCGCTTTGCCGCCTTGAAGCCGTTCGACCCCGCCTGCACTTTGGAGGTCAGCGGAGGCCTGAATCGTCCGCCCATGGAGCGCACGGAAGGAACCGTGCGTTTGTTCCGCGCGGCGCAGGAACAGGCAAAAAAGATGGGTATGGAACTGGATGAAGCAGCTACCGGCGGCGGGTCGGACGGCAACTTCACTTCCGCGCTGGGCGTGCCCACGCTCGATGGACTGGGCGCCGTGGGTGAAGGCGCTCATGCCGCGCACGAGTCCATTGTCCTGGAAGAATTGCCCCGGCGCACCGCCCTGCTGGCCAGCCTGATTGAAACCCTGTAAATTTCCTTGTTTTTATTAAAGAAACTAATCGCGCTCCCGGCTAAGTTACTCAAGTTCCACAGTTTCTTTGACTCCCCCGCGATCATGGCCTACAATTTAGGTTCAGGTAAGTTAAACCCTTAAGACCAGCGGAACGCTAGTGAACAGGCGGTTCCGGATGGAGTGAAAACATGTTTGGTGGAAAAATTGGCGTTCCGGAACTGCTTATCATCCTGTGCATCGCTCTCATTTTCTTCGGCCCCAGCAAGCTTGGGGACCTGGGCAAAGGCCTGGGTGACGCGATCAAGAACTTCAAAGGCGCGATGAAGGATGGCGAGAAAGATCAGCAGCCCCCTGCCCCTGCTCCGGACAAGAAATAACCGCGACCTCAGACGAGCCCGCCGGCTTTTAACATTTCTGCTATTAACTGCAGAGGCAATCCGACCACATTGGAATACTCCCCCTCCATGCGGTCGGCCCATTGGGCAGCTCCACCCTGGATGGCGTAAGCACCGGCTTTATCCATGGGTTCGCCCCCGGCGACGTACTTCTGAATTTCTTCTTCTGCAATTTCCCTGAAGAACACCTTCGTGGTGCAGGAGCGTGTGTCGGCTTTTGCCGGCGCGCCGCCTTCGCTCGCTGCCAGACGCGGCGTAACCAGACTTGGCGAAACCAGGCTGACCGCGGTGGTTACTTCATGTCCGCGGCCGGAGAGCTTGCGCAACATGCGCGCGGCGTCAGCAGCATCCACCGGCTTGCCCAGAACTTCGGAATCCACCACCACAATCGTGTCCGCGCCGAGCACGTAGCAGCCCGGATGCCGCGTGGCGACGGCCCGCGCTTTCTCCTCCGCCAGCCGCAACGCGTAGACTAACGGCGCCTCGCCCGGCGCCTGGTCTTCCGCGATGTGTGCCGGATCCACTTCTGACGGTATCCCGGCTTCGCGCAACAGTTCCTGCCGGCGAGGAGAAGCTGAAGCGAGGATGAGCGGCTGCTTCACTATTTCTTTTTGGACGGCGCTTGCTTCATTAATTTTTTCGCTTCCACAGTGTCCATAATTACCGGCTTCCCGCCGGAGGGCGGATGCAAGACGACCGCAAGTTTCTCGCTGCAATCAGGCCCCGCCCAGCCGTAGTAGTGCTTCAGGTTGTAAGCCTTGGACAGCTCAACAGACAACTTTGCTGGTTCCGTGATGGGATGCGGCGCCTGGTAAACGTGGTAGGGATCGTAAGTCAACACGCCGGGCGCGGATTCCTCGCTCATGCACGGTGAACCGATAATCTCTGGATGCCCGTCGCCGTCCAGGTCTGTCACTTCCTCCAGGTCCAACTCCGTATTGAGCAGCGTAATTGGCCCCCCCGAGCTCTTGAATCCGATCACATGCAGCCGCTCCGCGTCGCTGGCATAGACCCAGCTGCGAAGAAACACCAGCGGCGGTTCGCCTGCGCGCGTGGAATCCGGCAGGATCAGAACAAATCTCGATTGCACCAGGTTCCGTTTTCCCAACTTGGCATAAACATCGGATTGCTGTTCTTGGCTGTTGTACGCAATCCAGCCATCCTGATTGTCCAGCACGAACTCCGGCTGCCCTTTCACTTGAATATGAATTCGCGTGAAGTCGCCCGGATCCTCATAGCCATCAGGTAGCTCAAGCTTGAAGTGGACGGGAGTCTGTCCGGGTTTCCACGCGTAGCCAAATTCCTCAACCGTCTTCCACTTCGTGGCAGAGCTGCTCGCCGGTGGCGTGGCCGCCGGCGCAGACGCAGCGCTCGGCGCAGCCGCCTGCATGGTGTAGAGCTTGCAGCCTGAGACCATCGCGGCTCCGAGAATGGCGATTGTCGAAATTCGTCGCATGAGTCTAGATGTTCCGGCTGCCATAAGTTCGCTAGCTCCACTCTTGATTCCGAAGAGAATTCGTGTTCATTCGCGCTGATTCGCGGCAAATCTTGCTCTTCGACGATCCGCACAAGCTGCGGCAAACGCTCTTACCTTGCACCCACCTGTCCCTTCACTGATTCCACCAGCTTCTTTGTGTCCCATCCCAAACCGTCTTTGAACACCAACTCCACGTTTTCAATATCGTTGATCTTGGTTGAGGGATCGCCTTTGACTAGAACGATGTCCGCCTGCTTGCCCACCGCCAGCGAACCCACGTGGGCCTGTTCGCCCAGAAACTCCGCGCCGTTGAGCGTGGCGATCTTGATGGCTTCCAGCGGGCTGAACCCGGCTTCCACCAGCAGCTCCAGTTCGCGCTGGTCGCCGTAGCCGGCAATGGTCCCGCCAATGCCCGTGGGATCCAGCCCAGCCAGCAGCGTGCCGCCGGCTTTGACAAACGCCCGTTCAAATTCCATTTCTTTCTGGAACATCACCGGCCAAGGACTTTCTTTGTTCTGTGTGATGCGGGCGCGATTGGCCTGATATGCTTTCCGCGCGTCGTCGCTCAGCGCGTCGAGCACCTTCTGCGGTTCGTCCGGCCGCGTGGTCACGTATTGTTCAAACACCGGCAGAGTTGATGTTACGGCCACGTGATGCTGCACCAGCGTCTTGATCGTCGTTTGGATTTCCGGGCCGTTCACGTCCAGCTTGTTCGCCGCCGCGACGGCTTGCGTCGGATTGGGGCAAACGTCCGGCTTCTTGTCGGGATGAAACTCCGTATCCACGGTGAGCCCGTGTTCCAGGTCGTCAATGCCCAGCTCCGCCGCCTCGCGAAAACCGATGGAACACAAGTGCCCGGTCACCTTAATGCCGCGCTTGTGTGCTTCTTCAATGGCCGCTTTCAGCTCCGCGCGCGTGATGAAGTTATAAGCTTTGAATGACCGCGCACCCTCTTCCGCCCAGTACGCCACCGTGCGGCGCGCGTCGTCCGCGTCTTTCATGCCGTGCACCTGCAGCAGCGGCAGCCCTTCGCCTTCCAGGTACGGCCCGGTCATGTTGATCTTGGGGCCGATCAGCTTGCCCGCGTCAATCCCTTTCTTCAACTCCAGGTCCAGATAAGGCTCAAGGCTTCCCGTAGTGCGAATCGTGGTGACGCCCATCGCCAGATAGAGCCGGGGGAAGCTGAACGGCATGTCGTGGTACAGCCCGCCGCCCGCAGGATAAAAGAGGTGGTCGTGCATGCCCACCATCCCCGGCAGCGCCGAGTATCCGGTAAAGTCCAGCCGCTTAGCGTCCGCCGGGACCTGCACCGAGCCGCTGGCGCCGATGGCGGCAATCTTTCCGCCTGAGATCACGATGGTCTGGTCGTTCCTGGCCGCCGCGCCCGTGCCGTCAATCACCCGAACGTGCTCCAGGGCGATCACCGGCGACTGCTCGCGGATGAAATCTTTGATGG
>JBGPLR010000387.1:0-3992 GCA_041486545.1 Terriglobia bacterium | reverse complement strand
ATGACAGCGACCTGAAAACCGTGGCCGAGCGAGCGGTGGACCGGGTGACGCGGGCCACGGCGTATGCGGGAGTTTTTCCGGCGGGAATATAAGTCCAGGCTGCGTGCCTGGGCGAATGAGCGCAATCGAACTTTCGACCCAGGCATCTAATCTGGGTAGGCGAGCCAAAACAAGCGATTCCAGGCAATGTGCCTGAGTGACCTAAGCGAGTGCCAGGCATGCAGCCTGCGCTGAAGTGGATCTTTTAAATCTGATTTTTTCCTCGAGCCGGACCGCGCACTGGGCGGCGACGGCGGCGAGGGACCAAATCCAGGACAACGACAGAGCACATCCTCTCCCGCGTTGGGGACAGGATTTGCAGCGGCATTCAGGGCAGGGCGAGACTAACATTGACGATTGTGGAGAAGGAACCATGGCGGATGTGACAGCAAAGACCACCAACGAACAGATGACGCGCGCGGAAACCAAAGCTGCTCCGGGACTGAAATTCCCGCGGTACTTCACCCGCGTGGGCGTTTCGCCTTACAACGAAGTGGAGTGGGAACTGCGCACGGCGAGCATCACGGACGCCAAGGGCAACACGCTGTTTGAGCAACGCAACGTGGAATCGCCCAAAGACTGGTCCATGACGGCCGTCAACATCGTCGCCAGCAAGTATCTGCATGGTTCGCAAACCCATGACGCGAACGGCGCCACGCAGCGGGAAAGCGGCGTGCGCGCGCTGATTGAGCGCGTAGCGGAAACCATCCGCGACTGGGGATGGCAGCAGGGTTACTTCTCCACCGCCGATGATCGCGATGTGTTTCATGACGAACTAGTGCACATTCTTCTGCAACAGAAAGCCAGTTTCAATTCGCCGGTATGGTTCAACGTGGGCTGCGACCGCCTGGAGCCGCAAGCGGAAGGACAGAACTGGCATTGGCTGGCCGACAAAGGCACCGTGGAATTTTCCGGGTCAGGATACAAGAACCCGCAGTGTTCGGCGTGCTTTATCAATTCCATCCGGGATTCGCTGGACTCCATTCTTACGCTGGCCAAGACCGAAGGCATGCTGTTCAAGTGGGGCAGCGGCACGGGCACCAATCTTTCTCCGTTGCGCGGTTCCCATGAAGAGTTGAGCGGCGGCGGCACGGCCAGCGGACCTCTGAGCTTTATGCGCGGCTTTGACGCATTTGCCGGCGTGATCAAGTCCGGCGGCAAGACGCGCCGCGCAGCCAAGATGGTGATCTTGAACGTTGACCATCCGGACATCGTGGACTTCATCGAGTGCAAAGCCAAGGAAGAAGCCAAGGCCTGGGCGCTGGTGGAGATGGGCTATGACGGATCGGGGCCCGATTCGGAAGCCTACAGCTCCATCTTTTTCCAGAACGCCAACAACTCCGTCCGCGTGACTGACGAGTTCATGAACGCGGTGGAGCGCGACGGCGAATTTTCCACCCGCTCCGTGCGCGACGCCCACCCCATGAAGACCTACAAGGCGCGCGACCTGCTGCGGAAAATTTCTGAAGCCACGTGGCAGTGCGGCGACCCCGGCATGCAATATGACTCCACGGTGAACCGCTGGCATACGTCGAAGAACACGGACCGCATCAACGCCAGCAATCCGTGCAGCGAGTACATGTTCCTGGACGATTCGGCGTGCAACCTGGCATCGCTCAACCTGATGAAGTTCTTGAAGGGCAACGGCGAATTTGACGTCCCCGCGTACCGCCACGCCGTGGACGTGATGATTACCGCGCAGGAAATCCTGGTGGACAACGCCGGCTATCCCACGGAGATGATCGCGCGCAATTCGCATGACTACCGCCCTCTCGGTTTGGGCTACGCCAACCTGGGCGCGCTGCTCATGGCCAGCGGCTTGCCGTACGACTCCGATGCCGGCCGCGATTACGCTGCTTGCGTAACGGCCATCATGTGCGGCGAAGCGTATCTGCAATCGGCGCGCATCTCTGAGCAATGTCCCGCGCTGCTGCCGGCGACCAAGGGTCCGGAAGCTGCGTACTCGGCGGCCATCGCGGAGAAAGTCACCAGCATCAGCGGCGAGCCCACGTCCACGTGGGGCGCGGCGTGTCCGGGCTGGTACATCAACCAGGAGCCGTTCCTGAACGTGATCCGCATGCACCGGGCTTCCGTCAACAAGATCAGCAAAGAAAACGTTCCCGCGGCGTTGCTGGACGGCAGCAAGACTTGCTGGGACGAAGCGCTGGCCCTGGGCGAACGCGTTGGCTATCGCAACGCGCAAGTGACGGTGCTGGCGCCAACCGGGACCATCGGCTTCATGATGGACTGCGACACCACCGGCGTGGAGCCGGACCTGGCGCTGATCAAATACAAGAAGCTGGTGGGCGGCGGGATGATCAAGATCGTCAACCAGACCGTGCCTTCTGCGCTGTGGAAGCTGGGCTATCTGCCGGAGCAAGTGAACTCCATTGTCAGCTACATTGATTCCACCGGGACCATTGAAGGCGCGCCCGGCGTCCGCGACGAGCACCTGCCGGTGTTTGACTGCAGCTTCAAGCCGCAGAAAGGCACGCGCAGCATTCAATACATGGGCCACGTAAAGATGATGGCCGCCGCGCAGCCGTTCATCTCCGGCGCCATTTCCAAGACGGTGAACCTGCCGGAAGCGGCCACGGTGGAAGACATCATGGACGCCTACATGCAGTCCTGGAAACTGGGACTGAAGGCGGTGGCCATCTATCGCGACGGATCGAAGAAAGCGCAGCCGCTCATGGCGGCCACCAAGCGCGATGAAGCGGCGCGTCGCGGGACCAAAGGTGAAAAGGCCTCCGGTTCGTCTTCTGGAGCAGTACCTCTGGCGGTTCCCATGAGTAAAGCCGAATCCACGTTCGCCCATCTCTCGCCCGAGCAGCAGGCGTTTGCCATGGAAGTGCTGCGGCTGGCCGGCACCGACAAAGACCTGCAGGCCTCCGCGCTGGACGCCATCCGCAGGACGGTTGGCCCCATCGGCGACGAGCGGCATTCGGCGCCACCCAAGGCCTTGCGCCATCGCCTGCCCACGGAGCGCGAATCCATTACCCACAAGTTCAACATCGCCGGGCATGAAGGCTACATCACGGTGGGCAAGTATGGCGACGGCTCGCCCGGAGAGCTGTTCATCCGCATGGCCAAGGAAGGGTCAACGGTCTCCGGATTGATGGACTCCTTTGCCCTCGCCGTCTCGCTGGCTTTGCAACACGGAGTGCCGCTGCGCCTGCTGTGCGACAAGTTCACGCATACCCGCTTTGAGCCTTCAGGATTCACCGGCAACCAGGAAATCCCCATCGCCAAGTCGATGATGGATTACATCTTCCGCTGGATGGAGATCCGGTTTGTGTCCGGGCAGCAGTTTCCGCTGTTTCCGCAGCTGAACGCGGCGCAGGGCGCCGCAGCAAATAGCGGCGGAGCAATTAGCAATCAGCAATTAGCAATTGGCGGTGGAGCGCAGGCGGCGTCGCCTTCGATGAACCAGCCTGCGATGGAGGAGCGTGTGGCCCAGCCGGCGTCAGCTTCGATCGACCACCCTGGGTACCAGGACCGTGTGGCACAGCCGCCCTCGGCTGTGTCCGGCATGGGATACACGCAAGCTCCGCAGGGTGGTCTGGCGGGTGGAGCGCAGCCGCCCTCGGCTGCGAGTTCGCTCCCTGCTGACCGCGGCATCATTCATCCCTCTGACGCCATGCGCGACCTGGTGGACATGGGCGACGCTCCCAGTTGCCACGTCTGCGGCGCGATCATGACCAGGAATGGGAGCTGCTACAGATGTATGAGTTGCGGTTCGACCAGTGGATGTTCGTAGCTCCTTGGTTTTCGGATCACCCGATCACCAGATGATCCGATCACCCGATTCTTCTGTCCCTCCCCCAAGAGCCCGGCGCAAGCCGGGCTTCTTTCTTTTGGCCCGTGTGGCACAGGCACTCATGCCTGTGCTTCCTCCCCGTGCCCTACCCCTCCCTCGGCATCCCAAGATCTAAAGGACTTACACAACAGAT
>JBGPLR010000386.1:0-4008 GCA_041486545.1 Terriglobia bacterium | reverse complement strand
GGAGACGTGGTCGTCCCTGTGCCGGACTCCGGCGTGACCGCAGCTTTGGGCTATGCCGCAGAGGCGGGGATTCCGTTTCGCTTCGGCCTGATCCGCAACCACTACGTGGGCCGCACCTTCATTGAGCCGGAGCAGCGCGTCCGCGACTTTGGCGTGAAACTCAAGCTGAACCCGGTGCGCAACCTGCTGGCCGGCAAACGCGTGATCCTGATTGACGATTCCATTGTGCGCGGCACCACCAGCCGCAAGATCGTCCGCATGGTGCGCGACGCCGGCGCCCAGGAAGTGCATATGCGCATCTCCTGTCCACCGACCATTTCGCCGTGTTACTACGGCGTGGATACTCCGTCGAAGGGCCAGCTCATTGCGGCAAACAAGACCATTGCCGAGATCCGCGACTACATTGGCGCGGATTCCCTGGCGTATCTTTCGTTGAAGGGAATGAAGGAAGCCTGCGCTGAAGGCGAGAAGACCACATACTGCACGTCATGCTACACGGGCATCTATCCCACGGAGTTTGTGCCGCTGGAAACGCTGATTCCTCCGCCGGTGGAAATCAAGAAGCCGTAAGGCGTATCCCGCTGCGGCGAGTTTTGCGCTAGTATTTTGAGGCCATGCCGGACGTTAATTCTGCTGCGCCGAACGTTGTTCCTGCAATGCCGGACGTTCGCACAGTTTATTTCTCGCGCATCGCGTCGCCCATTGGGCCGTTGTTGATCGCGGCCACCACTCGCGGCCTATGTTGTCTGCAATTCCACGGCAAGATGCCCAGGCCGGCCAAACATGAAGTTTGGATCGAGTCAGAAGAACATCTGCGGCCATACCAGGAAGAGATAGAAGCCTACTTCCGCGGAGAACTTCGCGCCTTCACCTGCAAGCTGGACTTGCAAGGCACCGAATTTCAAAAGAAGTGCTGGGAGGCGCTTTGCCGTATTCCTTACGGGCAAACATGTTCGTATGCGGAGATAGCCGAGGCGGTGGGCAGGCCGCGGGCGTTTCGCGCTGTGGGCCAGGCCAACCACAACAACCCGGTGGCCATCATCGTTCCATGCCACCGCGTGGTGGGAGCCAACGGGACGCTCACCGGCTACGGCGGCGGGTTGGACGTAAAGGAAAAACTCTTGCGTCTGGAAGGCGTGCCGCTGCAAGGATCGCTGGGCTTCACTGACCCGCGTGGTAACAGAGTTGCAAGGGCTTTGGCTTAGCTGACGGGCTATGCGCAGTTTGGTGTTGCAAGATATGCCGTCAAGCAGTCCTGAAGCTCGTCCGGCTGATTCTCCGCTTTTCGACGGAAAGGCGGGGGTTACCACTGTATTCTCAAAGATTCAACATTGCTGGATTTAGAGGCCGGGTTACTCGACAATGAACACGCAGCTTGGGCGGACAATCATGCCATGCTCGTGCCTATTGTAAGTATCACGTTGCACAATTGGGACAAACAGGCGACCTTGAGATTGGCTCCCAGGCCCGCCTAGGCGGTAGACTCGAACTATGCACCACGCGCATTCCAATGCGCCTCGGACTTCGAGGGCGCTGCGGTACTCACTGGTGGCCACGGCGTTGTACGTTGTAGTCACACTGGTGGCAGGTCTGCGCGCGCACAGTCTGGCGCTGCTTTCTGAGGCGGGGCACAACGTAACGGACGTGCTGGCGTTACTGCTTTCCTGGGTGGCGGTTTTTATTCAGACTCGTCCACCCACATCCACCAAGACTTTTGGATACCATCGCGCCGGCGTGGTGGCGGCGTTCATCAATGCGCTCACCCTGGTGGCCATTGCCTTTTACATTTTCTACGAAGCCCTGCTGCGCATGCGCCATCCGGTGGAGGTGCAGCCGCAGTTGATGATCTGGGTAGCGGCGGCCGGAGTGCTGATGAACGGGACGATTTCCTGGATCCTGTTCCGCGCGTCGAGCGACGTCAATATCCGCAGCGCGTTCATCCATCAACTGGGCGATACCCTTTCCACGGCTGCAGTCATCGTGGGCGGCTGGGCCATCCTGTGGACGGGACAAACCTGGATTGATCCTGCCTTGTCGATTGGAATTGCCTGCCTGATTGTCTGGTCCTCCCTGGGGATCATTCAGGAGACGCTCAATATTTTGCTGGAGGGTGCTCCCAGAGGAATGTCGGTGGAGCAGATCGTCAACCAGCTCAGTGTGATTGAGGGAATACATGACGTGCATGACGTTCACGTCTGGAGCATCGGCTCTGATACGCATGCGCTGTCCTGCCACATCCGGATTAACGACATTCCGCTTTCTGAGAGTGACCGCATCCTGCGCCAGGTAAAAACTGTGTTGATGGAGCAGTACCACATTGAGCACACCACCATCCAGTTCGAACACAGCGTCTGTGAAGTTTCCCACGGGTGCCCTATTCCGTTGGCCATTCCCCGCCTGGAGACCCGCATCAAGATCAAGAGGCGGGTCTAGCACGGCGCCTGAGTGCGACGGCCCTTCTCATTGCTGGGCAAACCTTGCTTCTCGTAAATTCTCGTGACGGCGTGAAGAGTGTCGTCGCCCGCCAACTTCTTCGTCCTTTTGGAGGTTGAACGTATCACGAGGGCTTTTGCTGTCGGCAGCGAATCTTCCACGTCTAACTGCCGGACCTGGCTGTGCAAAAGGGACTCGCCAAACCTGCAACCTTCCCTTATGCAACCTTTTCCTCTTAGTTATCGTATTTGATCACGAACGTCTAGATAGAGGGACGCAGGCGGACGCGTGCGGGCCTGGAAAGGCGGACGAAAATGGGGTTTTTTGCAACGCAACTCAAGCAGGTGCTGAGAAGGCTGAGCCGGGCGCCAATGTTTGCCGCCGTGACCCTGATCACTCTGGCGGCTGGAGTTGGCGCGAACACCGTGGTTTTCAGCGTGCTGGAGAGCATCCTGCTGAAACCCCTGCCGTACCCCCATGCGGATGAACTGATCAACGTGGAGCAAGCCGCGCCGGGAATCAACGTTGCGCGTTTGCCGGGCGCGCCCTCCAATTACTTTATCTACCGCGAGCAGAATCGCAGCTTCCGGGACATCGCCATGATGACCAACGACTCCGCCAGCGTGACCGGCTCGGCTGAGCCGGAACAGGTACCGACGCTTCGCGTCACAGACGGTCTTACTTCCGTTCTGGGCGTATCGCCAATGCTGGGACGAGCGTTCAGCCGCCAGGACGACACACCCGGAAACCCGGACACGACGATCCTGATGTACGGCTACTGGCAGCGCAAGTTCGGCGGCAATCGTGCCATCATTGGGCAGACCATCAGAATGGACGGCAAGACGCGCGAGATCATCGGCGTGATGCCGCGCGACTTCCACATTCTTGATCAGGAAGATCCCGCGCTGCTCATTCCTTTCCAGTTTGATCGCAACAAGGTATTTCTCGGCAACTTCAGCTATACGGCCATTGCGCGGCTCAGGCCGGGCGTGAGCATCGAGCAGGCCAGCACGGACGTCGCCCGCATGCTGCCTATCGTGGCCCAGACTTTTCCGCCTCCGCCGGGCTTCAGTTTGAAGATGTTTGAAGACGCCCATCTGGCGCCGAACCTCATGCCGCTGAAGAGCCGCGTGGTGGGTGACGTAGGCAAGCTGCTCTGGGTGCTGATGGGCTCGATTGGGCTGGTGCTGCTGATCGCGTGCGCCAACGTGGCCAACCTGGTGCTGGTCCGAGTGGAAGGCCGGCGGCAGGAACTGGCGGTGCGCGCAGCTCTGGGCGCGGGCTGGGGACGCATTGCGTCAGAGTTGTTGTTTGAGAGCGTAGTCCTGGGAGTCCTTGGCAGCCTGTTGGGGCTTGCCCTGGCATACGCAGCCTTGCGGACGCTGGTGGCCATGGCCCCCAAAGGCTTGCCGCGGGTGAATGAAATTGCCGTTGACGGTTGGGTGCTGCTGTTTACGCTGGGTATTGCGCTACTGGCCAGCGTGCTCTTTGGTATCATCCCCGTCTTCAAGTATGCCGGCGTGCGCGTGGCTACAGGCTTGCGAGAAGGCGCGCGCGGGATGAGCCAGGGCCGCG
>JBGPLR010000385.1:0-4015 GCA_041486545.1 Terriglobia bacterium | reverse complement strand
GCTGCGCCGCCTCCCGTGCTGCTGCCGCGCAAAGAGCAGGTGGATGCGGCGATGCAACGCACGCTGGGCTACGATCCTGGTTTGACGTGGAACATCGTGGATATTCGTCCTTCCTCCATCCCTGGGCTGGTGGAAGTGGTGATTTCCATCAACAAACAGGCGATCCAGCATATCTATCTCGCCCCGGGCAACCAGGAGGCCCTTATCGGCGAGAAGATTCCGTTCGGCGCCGATCCTTTTGCTTCCGTGCGGGAAAAGCTTAAAGCCTCTGACGGCCCCACCATCGGTGACAAGACGCCGGTGATGGAGATTGTTGAGTTCAGTGACCTGGAATGCCCATACTGCAAAGTTGCTGCGCCGATTGTGGAGAAGCTGGCCGCGGATTTCCCGCAAGTCCGCGTCACCTTCCAGCAGTTTCCGCTGCCTGCTACGATCCATCCCTGGGCGATGAAGGCCGCTTTGTATGCCGACTGCGCCGGCAATGCCAATCCCACTGCCTTCTGGAAATACATTGACGCCATTTTTGAAAACCAGGGCGGCATCGCTTTGGCCACCGCCGACGAAAAACTTAAAGAACTGGCCACCGTCGCCGGCCTGGACGCCAACAAGCTGGCAACCTGCGCCGAATCCAAGGAAGCCCAGGCGCGGGTGCAGAAGTCACTGGACCTGGGAACGTCGCTGGAGGTGACGTCCACGCCAACGGTGTTTATCAACGGACGCAGAGTGCAGGCCATCGGCAATATTCCTTACGACCAACTGAAACTGCTGGTGCAGTTTGAGATTGACCACGCAGGGAAATAGCTCCTGGCCTGGGCGGGTAAGAGAATCCAGATAGCTTGTCTAGCTTTTTTGCGCGCGCTAGACTGAAGGCTGAAAACTGCAAGCCAGATTGGAGACCCGATCCCATGAGGCTATCTATCCGCCAGCTTGGTTCCGTGTTAGTTCTAAGTTCCACCCTGGCCTTTGCGGTGCAGGCCGGCACTCCAGGCTTCCAGCCCAACGCGTTGCCCCTGGACTGTGGCACCACCATGGTGGGCGGGCTAGTGAGAAGCCGGACCCTGGCCATCACCAATACCGGCACTGCCACGCTCAACATTACCAGCGCCACTATTTCCGGGTCAGAATTCTTCTTCAGTCCGGTTTCCATTCCTCTGCCCACGACCGTTCCGCCGGGCGGGACCACGCAGCCGTTCATCATCCTCTTCAACCCAGCGGGTGCGGGCGCGCGCTCGGGGCAGATGGTGGTGCAGGACGATGCCCCGGGAAACCCACATACGATCGGGCTCGTCGGATTCGGAGTGACGGTAGCGCCCGGCGACTTTGCCATCCTGGCGCCAAATAACATTCCGATAACGGGCAGCCTCCCCGCCGGGGCCACTTTCATCTTTGATCTGGTGGCCACCGGAGGTCCCAACAACATCACGCTCACATGCAGCGGCGCGCCTAAAGGATCGGTGTGTACCGTGCCGCCTTCCGTGGGCCTGGCTGCAGCTTCGGTCAATGGCAGCGACTCCACCGAACCCGTCCGTGTGTCTATCAGCACGTCAGCGCCCATCGCGTCTCTGCGCGGCCCGCGCCCGGGCTTCCGGCACCCAGGCTTCTGGTGGACAGCCACCTTGGCGATCGGTTTGGCCCTGGCGGCCGGGCGTAAGCGCGGAGTCCGCATGGCGGTGCTGACGCTTTGCCTATGCGCGATGCTGGCCGGAATCGTTACCTGCGGCAGCGGGAACGGCGCAGGATCCGCCGGCACACCTCCGGGAGCCTACACGGTGATCTTGACCGCCACGGGCAACGGCGGCATCGTCCACACCGTGCCGATGACGCTGGCCGTGCGTCCGGCTGGGACGCCGTAAGTGGTTTTTGCAGCCCGGCTTTTGTGAGGTGAATGTTCAGCTGAGGTCAGAGTGCCGAAATCTTCGCGCAATTGAGCCGGTGATCGATTCCAACTGATGAATCAGCCCCTCATCGATTCCCAGCTTAGCGGCTCGAATTGCGCCCATGGGGTCCCTGGCAAACCAGCGGCTGTTTTTGTCCGAGGACGAAATCCATTCGCGCAAAGCTGGTTCTTTTGCGGAGAGCGCAAGCAACAGATGGTCAAGCTCTTGTCGCGGCGCTGCTTCCAGGGACCAGGCGCCACATTTGTGCAGGGTCTCTATGGCTTCCAGCAGCTTGCTGATGGGAGCAGCCGCGACGAATTCACCACAAGTTATGCAATAGGACTGGACCAGTCTGGAGCCTGTAGTGCTCACTCTTCGGAATGGAACTTGGTCAGAATCCATAAGCAAAGAAACCGGGGGAAAACTCGACCTGCAATTATTGAAGATGGATTGTGACAGTGAGAATCAGGAGTGTCTGTCCCATATTGAACAGTCTCAAACGCGGCTAGCGAGATAAGCCGTTCCTTAAGACCACGTTAGATGTTTACTGTAACGTTACTAATAGGATGCCAACTCTAAGACGGCGATCACGCGATCTCTTCTTAGTGGCTCAGCGTCCAGATGGCGTTGCGGCCTTTGTCGTGGAAAGGTTTGCGGATCACGTGCGGCGTGACCACAATCAGGAACTCCGTGTGGGAGCGTTCCCATTGGTTGGTGTTCAGCAAGGTGCGCAACAGAGGCAACTGGCTGATGCCGGGATAGCCCTGGGTGGATCGTGTCTCCTGGTCGGTCAGCAGCCCGGCGACCACTGACGGTTCGCCGTCGCGCACGGTGATATTGCCCTTGAATGAGCGCGTGGTGAGTTCCGGAACGTTGTTCAGGCTCACCGTCCCCAGGCCCTGAATTTCAAAATCAATGTCCAGGCGAACGTTGCCGTCCGAGTGGTAGTGCGGCGTGGTCTTCAGCGTGAGTCCCAGGTCGGTGTAGGTGAATGACGGCGTGGAAGCCACCTGCACCTGTCCTTTTTGGCTGACGGCAATGGCATTGAACGAGCTGGTCAGGATAGGAAACTTGGTGCCGATGCGGAAGGTGACCGCTTCGCCGTCCATGGCGCGCAGCGTAACGTGTTCCAGGTTGGTGGCGGTGGACTTGTGGTAAACCGCCTTGGCGCTGACGCCGGGAAAGCTGATGCCCGTGAGTCCAAACAGCCCCTTGCCGAAGAACACAAAGGGCGCCAGCAGCGGCGAGCCCTGCAGGTTGGCGAGCGAACTGGGAGAGATCTTGCTGGGATCAATGGTCCCCGTGCTGAGGAGCTGATCTATCACCGCCTGGGCGTCCGATCCTAACACTCGCCGGATCTCAGAAGGAATGTTGAACACCTGGAAGCTGGTGGGCAATTTCATGCCGATCTCGCGCAGTTTGTCGGCATCGAACTCGTATTCGGTCACGTCCAGCATGATTTCCGGTTTGGCGTCCATCAGGTTGTCGAGCAGGCTGGCGGCTGCTTCCACGTCTTCCCGCGGGCCGCGCAGGGTGATGGTGTCCTTGTTGGGCTGCAGGGACACGAACTTGATCTCAAAGATCGTGCGCAGCATATTGACCAGGTCCGTGAGTTCGGTGGCCGAAACTCCGCCGCCCACATAAAACGTGCGTACCACCAGGCGTTCGTAGTTCTTGCGCATGTCCTGGCTGTCGGTGGCCACCATCACTTCACGCGCGGCCACCGGCGCCCAGAAGGTCTTGGTCATCCGCCCGGAAATGGACATGGCAGTGTAGAAATCCACGTTGTCCAGGTCCAAGCGCAGGACGCGGTTGCTCATCTCGGGATCGAACGTCACGAAAACGTCAAACACCTTGCCGATCTGCGTGTAGACGCTGCGCGTGTCGCCCTGAATGTGGATGCTTCTCTTGGCCGGGTTCGGCGTGAGATTGATGTTTTCCACGGAAGCCAGCAGTTGCAGCACGTGGTCTTTCTCCGGGTTGACCGGCGGCAAGACGTCACGCAAGCGCTGCTTGAGATATTGGTTGTCGGGGTCCATGGAAACCGCTTGGCTGAAAACAGAGATGGCGGCTTCAGTATCACCGGCGTCGGCCAGGCGGTTGCCGCGCTCCAGGTACTCGCCAACAATCTGCTGGCG
>JBGPLR010000384.1:0-4025 GCA_041486545.1 Terriglobia bacterium | reverse complement strand
TTCCAGGCCTTCAACCTGATCGGCGACCTCACGGTGGCCGAGAACGTCGAGCTGCCGCTCACCTATCGCGGCCTGGCCGCGGCGGAGCGCAAGAAGCGGGTGCAGGACGCGCTCGAGAAGGTGGGGATGGCGCACCGTATGCGGCACTATCCGTCCCAACTCTCCGGCGGCCAGCAGCAACGCGTGGCCGTGGCCCGGGCCCTGGGCGGATCGCCTTCCATCCTGCTGGCGGACGAGCCCACAGGAAACCTGGATTCGCGCAATGGCGAAGCGGTGATGGACCTGTTGCAGTCACTGCATCGCGAAGGCGCGACCATCTGCATGGTCACCCACGACGCGCGTTTTGCCAAGCACGCGGAGCGCACCATCCATCTGTTTGACGGCAAAGTTGTGGAAGAGACTGAAGCGGCCAAGCAAGCAGAGATGGCGTAAAGCTACAGACGAAGTTCTTGGACTCAGGGGGCGCCGCGATGGCGCCCCGAAGTTTTTGCGCAGGACACAAACTCAGTTGCAAGTGAGCCGGGCAAATCCGGTTACGGCTGCGGCGCCTACCGTCGCCGTGGCGGTTATCGTGGCAGGCCCTGCGGTTGCGCCCTTGCAGGTCGCGGTGCCATGGGTCTGGTCCTGAGCATTGCTGATGCTGACGTTGGCGGGATCAGAAACAGCAAACGTCGCGAAATCGAAGGGCACCGGGGGTGGCGGACATCCCGCGGGCAATACCGGACTGGCGATGAATTGCTGCTGGTTGCCCGGCGCAGCGGCAGTATGGCTGGCCGTCGCGTCCAACGGGGCGATGCTGAGCGCTGTCATAGTGCAGTCATGATTCGTGGTACCGCAACCAATGGCGGCCGAAGCCAGAAGTAGAGCAACGAATAGGATTGCCGTAGTAGGTTTCATAACAAACCAAGCATAGTACTGTGGCAGGGGAGAAGCAAGCTTGGATAGAAGTTGCAAGTTGAGTTAGATAGCACCTGCCAGGGAAGCTACAATATCCGGGACGGCCCCAGTAAATTCATGTCCTGCTATTTATCGCGTGGTCTTCAGTTGCAGGTCAGCGATGCTGTGCCGGTTACGGTTGCGCCGCCGGCGAGCCGGGGATCGTTCGCGGCGGCGGTGACTTTGACCGCTCCAGCGGTCGCACCCAGGCAGGTTGCGGTCCCGCGGGAGGAGTCTACTGCATTGCTGATGCTCACGTTGACCGGGTCGGAGACGGACCACGTAGCAAAATCAAAAGGCAGCGGCGGCGGGGGGCATCCCATTGGCATGTTGGGCCCGGCGTTAAATTGCTGCTGGTTCCCTGGCGCGGAAGAGATATGGCTGGCCGCGGCATTTTGCGGGGAGACGCTGAGCGAAGTGACGGTGCAATCGAGCGTCCCGTTGGCGGTGCCCGCGGCGCCTTTACCACCACAAGCGATTACAGCCAAGGAGGGCAGCAAACCAAGGAACATGATTGCCGCAGGAGATCTCATAACGGGAACAGCATAATGTTGTGCGACGGGCGGAAGCAAGGCCCAACCTACAAGGCCCAACCTATTTGTCCCGCGGGGATTGCTTGCCCGCCAGCAACGTATATCCTCTTTGCTTTGGTATTTTGGCCGAGGTGAGGAAAGAACATGACAGCGCAGAAGAAGAAAGCTGCCGCCAGAGACAAAGTAGCTCTGTACGAAAAGCTGATTGCAACCATACCCAAGCTGGAACGCAAGGGCGACGCCAACCCGTACACGTCGCTGAACGGAAACATGTTTGCGCTTCTGCATCAGTCCAGTTCGCTGGCCATCCGGCTGCCCGAGGACAAGCGGGAGGAGTTTCTCAAGAAGCACAAGACGTCGGGGACAGACCTTCGGGGTCCTTCGACTTCGCGCCGTTGTTTTGGACGTAGGGGACAATGTCGAAGCGCTCCGCTCAGGATGACAGCCTTCGTATTCGAATCTCGTTGAACTGCGGGCGCCAATGGCAGCTCGTTCAAAACCTACCGTCCGCTTGAAGCCCTGCTGTATCATGGGTGTCCTCTCACCCAAAGCATTTCTGAGGAGCGCGGAGCCCGACCGATGACCGGCAATCTTGCAGAGCGGCTAGATTCCTGGAAGGAAATTGCGTCATACCTGCGGCGCGACGTGCGCACCGTGCAGCGCTGGGAGAAGAAGGAAGGGCTGCCCGTCCATCGCCACCAGCATGACAAGCTGGGGTCAGTGTATGCCTATCCAGCGGAGTTGACGCAATGGTTCACCACGCGCCAGCAGGCGGCGCCGGTGGAGCAGCCATCCAAACCCGGCGACAAGATCAAGCTGGCGGTATTACCGTTTGGCAACCTGAGCGGCAGCGCGGAAGACAACTATTTCAGTGAAGGCCTGACGGAAGAGATGATCACGCAGATCACGCGGCTACAGCCGGCGGAGCTGGCGGTGATTGCCAGGGGAACGGCGCAGCATTATGACAACAGCAAGTCGTCATTGGAGCAGATGAAGAAAGACCTGGGCGTGGACTACGTGCTGGAAGGCAAAGTACGCCGCGGCGGCGACCGCGTCCGCATCACCGCGCAGCTCAGCGAAATACAAGATCAGACGCAGCTCTGGGCTGAAACCTACGAACGCGACATGAGCGACGTGCTGAGCGTGCAGGCGGAGATTGCCCAGGCCATCGCCGGAGAAATTCACCTGGCGCTGAATCTCACCGAGAGCGAGCGGCTCACCGGACTTCGCAAAGGCCAGCATCGCATCCAGCCGGCCGCGTATGACGCCTATCTGAAAGCGCGCTTCCACCTGCATGAAATGACTCCGGCAGGCATCGGCAAAAGCATTGTGGATTTCAAGCACGCCGTGGAGCTTGATCCCAGCTACGCTCCGGCGCACGCCGGTCTGGCGAGCGCGTACGCTCTGCTGGCGATTGCGCCGTTCGACATTCTGCCGCCGCATGAAGCCATGCCCAAAGCGGAGACGGCGGCGCGGCAATCGCTACAACTGGATAGCGAGCTGGCGGAGGCGCACACGGCGCTGGCATTAGTCGAACACCACTATCACTGGAACTGGGCGGGAGCGGAAACGCATTACAAGCGCGCGCTGGAGTTGAATCCCGACTATCCTGATGCCCACCTGTGGTATTCATGGCTGCTGCTGGCGCTGGGACGGCGCGAAGATGCGCTGCGCGAAATTGAAGAGACCATGCGCATTGTGCAGGAGACGGACCCGCACCGGCTGGTGGCCGTCCATGCCACGCGCGCGCTGGCGTATTACTTTGGCCGCGAGTTCCAACAGTCAGTGGACGAATGCGCCAAAGGCCTGCAGCTTGATCCCAAACACTTCATGCTGCACTACATCAAAGGCCGCTCTCACATGCGTCTGGGCCAGGCAGCCGAGTGCATTGAGCAGTTGAAGGCCGCCGCGGCGCCGGGTGAATTTCCGCTGGTGGACGCCGCGCTGGGCCTGGCGTACGCGGTGGTCGGCCAACTGGACGAAGCCAAGAAGATGGCGGAGACGTTTAAGTCGGTGATGGCCAAACGTTACATTCCACCAACCTACTTCGGCATGCTGTACGCCGGGTTGGGCGACCGCGAACGCGCGCTGGTCTGGCTGGACAAAGCGTTCCGCGAACGCGCTGACGGCCTGACCTGGCTCAACGTGGATCCCATGCTCGACGACATGCGATCAGACGAGCGTTTCCAGGAGCTGGTGCAGAGGATTGGGCTGACCAAGTGAAGTTTCGAGCGGCACACGCTCACGGTGGTGCCAGTGCTCTTTGACAATCAGGTGGGCCGCAGCTGTCGCCGCGGCCCAAGCAGTTTTAGTGCGCTGGTTGCGGAGTAGCTGTCACCCCGGGCTTTACGCCGGAGAAATCAACTTTCGGCACGCTCTTGGCGCCTTCACTGGCGGCAAAGTAGGCGTCATTGCGCTTGAACCCGGCCATTCCCGCCCAAACGCTGTTGGGGAACAGTCCGATGAAGGTGTTGTAGTCCTGCAGGGAATCGTTGTAACGCTTGCGTTCTACGGCAATACGGTTTTCTGTTCCCGCGAGTTCATCCTGCAGGCGCA
>JBGPLR010000383.1:0-4047 GCA_041486545.1 Terriglobia bacterium | reverse complement strand
GTAATCGCTACATATATAAAAAAGGAAGAAGCTGACGCCTTGCGGGACGCGGTGGGCGCGAATGCGCATCTGGAACTACTTCCGCTTGACGCCACGGACGAGACCGCCGCGCGCAACCTGGTGGACGGCATCACCGCGCGCCACGGACGCCTGGACTTTCTGGTGAACACCATTGGCGGCTACGCCGGCGGCAAGGCCCTATGGGAGACCGAGCCCAAGACCTATCAACTGATGATGGCCCTGAACGCCAACGCCGGATACACGCTGGCCCGCGTGGTGGTACCGACGATGCTGAAACAGAAGAGCGGGGCGATTGTGAACATCGCAGCTAAGGCGGCGTATGACCACTGGGCGGGTGGATCAGCCTACGCAGCGTCCAAGGCGGCGGCGCTGGCGCTGATGGATTGCCTGGCCCAGGACCTGAAGGGCACGGGCGTCCGGGCAAATTCCGTTCTCCCCAGCGTGATTGATACCGAGCCCAACCGAAAGTCCATGCCGACGGCGGATTTTTCCAAGTGGCCCAAGCCGGAAGAAATCGCGCGCGTGATTCTGTTTCTGTTGAGCGACGATGCCAAGCTCATCCACGGAGCGGCGGTCCCGGTTTACGGACAAAGCTGAAGGCTTGGCATCACACAAAAACAGCGCGCAAAATCCCCTGGCGCGCACACTCGGTGAAGTCTTTGGTGCAGGTTGGTTAAGAAGTGTAAGCACCCGCGCAAACAGCGCGCCTCACACGCTACAATAAACCCTATCCTGAATCGTTATTCGACGCCGAGAGTCAATGTCAGTTGGTCATGCAGACCGGCCGTTTCCAGGAAAACGGCGGAGGTTCATTCGCAAGTCCCCGAACCGCGAATCGCTGCGAAGCAAACCGTCGAAAGCGGGAAATCAGAAGGGGTCCTAGCCGATGTGGATAGTTGCTCTGGCGCTGCGGCGCCCGTACACGTTCGTCGTAATGGCGCTGTTGATTCTCATCCTCAGCCCCATTGTGATCTTCCGCACCTCGGTGGACATCCTTCCTGAAATCAATATTCCGGTCATCAGCGTAATCTGGCAGTTCCAGGGCCTCTCCGCGCAGGAGATGACGGACCGCATTGTCAGCAACACGGAACGCGGCCTCACCACCATTGTCAACGACATTGAACACACGGAAACGCAGGCCATGGACGGCCGCGCCATCACCAAGATTTTCCTGCAGCCGACTGCCAACCTGCAATTGGCAATGTCCCAGATCACGGCCATCTCGCAGACCGCGGTACGAAGCCTGCCACAAGGGACGAACCCTCCGCTGATCATTGTTTACTCGGCGTCCAGCGTCCCGATCATGCAGGTGGGCATCAGCAGCAAGACTTTGCCGGAGCAAGCGCTCAATGATCTTTCCGTGAACTTCATCCGGCCGCAGATGGTCACCGTACAGGGCGCGTCGATTCCCTTCCCGTATGGCGGCAAGCAGCGCGTGGTGGCCGTGGACATTGACACCTCGGCGCTACAGGCGCGCGGGTACACTGCCGTGGACGTGGTGAACGCGCTCAGCCTGCAGAACCTGATTCTGCCTTCAGGCTCTTTCAAAATGGGGTCGTCACAGTACCAGGTGGAGATGAACGGCAGCCCCAGCACCATTGCAGAACTGAACAATCTGCCGATCAAAACCCAGAACGGCACCACCACGTACATGCGGGACGTGGCGCACGTGCGCGATGGCTTCTCACCCCAGACCAACATGGTCCGCGCGGACGGCGTACGCGGCACGCTGATTACGGTGATGAAGAACGGCGGCGCGTCCACGCTGGACATTGTGGCCCACATGAAAGAAAACCTGGCGCGCGTGGCCACCACCCTGCCGGAAGATCTTTCCATCAAGCCGCTGTTCGACCAGTCACTGTTCGTGCGCGCGGCGATCAATGGCGTGGTCAAGGAGGCGCTGACCGCAGCCTGTCTTACCGCGGCCATGATTCTGCTTTTCCTGGGAAACTGGCGCACCACGCTGGTGATTGCCGTTTCCATTCCGCTTTCGATCTTGTGTTCCATCATCACGCTGGCCGCGCTGGGGCAAACTTTCAACCTGATGACCCTGGGAGGGCTGGCCCTGGCCGTGGGCATCCTGGTGGACGACGCCACAGTGGAAATTGAAAACATTGACCGCAACCTGGCCATGGGCAAAGAACTGAAGACTGCCATCCTGGATGGCGCGTCGCAAATTGCCGTTCCGGCGTTTGTCTCCACGCTGAGCATATGCATTGTATTTGTGCCTATGTTCTTTCTCACCGGAGTCGCCAAGTTCCTGTTTGTGCCGCTGGCGGAAGCGGTGGTCTTCGCCATGCTGGCTTCTTATCTGCTGTCGCGCACGCTGGTCCCCACGCTGGTGATGTACCTGCTGCGAGGGCATGAGCATGAAACCCACGATTCCGTCGAGTATCAGCGCGAAGGCATGTTCGCCTTTTTGAAGCGGCTGCAGCACCGCTTTGAGATGGCTTTTGACCGCCTGCGCGACAGCTATCACCAGATGCTGGCCGCGTGCCTGGAAAACCGGCGCGTTTTCATTTCGTCATTCCTGAGCTTTTGCGTACTGTCTATTGGCCTGATGTTTTTCCTGGGCCAGGATTTCTTTCCTGACGTGGATGCAGGGATTTTCCGCATGCACGTCCGCGGGCGGGCCGGTTTGCGCATTGAAGAGACGGCCCGGCTGTGCGACCAGATTGAAAACACGCTGCGCCAAGAGATCCCGAAAGAAGAACTGGTCACCATCCTGGACAATATTGGGCTGGCGTACAGTTCCATCAACAACTCCTACAGCACCAGCGGGAGCATTGGCACGTCCGACGCGGAGATTCTGGTATCGCTCAACCAGGACAAGCACCGTCCCACGGCGGAGTACGTAAAGCATTTGCGGGAAGAGCTGCCGCAGCGGTTTCCCGGCGTTGAGTTTTTCTTCCAGCCGGCGGACATTGTCAGCCAGATCCTGAACTTTGGACTGCCATCGCCGATTGATATTCAGGTCATCGGCAAGAACCAGGCGCAGAACTACATGCTGGCGCAGCAGATCACCAACCGCCTGCGTCACGTGCCCGGCGCGGCGGACGTGCATGTGCAGCAGTTGATGAACGCTCCTGCCATCCGCCTGGACGTGGACCGCACGCGCGCACAGCAGGTCGGCCTGGAGCAGCGCGACGTCGCACAGAACCTGCTGGTGTCCTTGAGCGGAAGTTTCCAGACCGCGCCCACGTTTTTCCTGAACCGGGAAAATGGAGTGTCGTACAGCGTTACGGTGCAAACACCGGAATACCGCATGGATTCCATGCAGGCGCTGATGAACACGCCGGTGGATGCGCCGCGCGCGCCGGCGCCGCAAGTGCTGGCCAACCTGGCCACGGTGAAACCCGGGGTAACGCCATCTTTGGTGTCGCACTACAACATACAGCCGGTGATGGACGTTTACGCCAGCGTGCAAGGCCGCGATCTGGGCGGAGTGGCCCGCGACACTCGCCAGATCGTGAACGAATTCAAAAAGAAGCTCCCAAGAGGGACGGAACTGGTGATGCGCGGACAAGTGGAGACCATGTCCAGTTCGTTCTTCGGCCTGGGCATGGGCCTGATCATGTCCATTGTGCTGGTGTATTTATTGATCGTGGTGAACTTCCAATCCTGGCTGGATCCGTTCATCATTATTACTGCGTTGCCGGGAGCCCTGGCAGGGATCGTCTGGATCCTGCTGCTGACACACACCACGATGAATGTTCCGTCGCTCACCGGCGCGGTGATGTGCATGGGCGTGGCCACCGCCAACAGTATTCTGGTGATCTCCTTTGCGCGCGAGCGCATGGCCGCGGGACGCAGCGCGTGGGACGCCGCGCTGGAAGCCGGATACACGCGCATACGTCCGGTGATTATGACGGCGCTGGCGATGATCATCGGCATGTTGCCGATGTCGCTGGGGCTGGGCGAAGGCGGCGAGCAGAATGCACCGCTGGCGAGAGCCGTGATTGGCGGGCTGGCGGTTGCTACATTTGCGACGTTGTTTTTTGTGCCGGTGACTTACAGCATTTTTCG
>JBGPLR010000382.1:0-4054 GCA_041486545.1 Terriglobia bacterium | reverse complement strand
GTCCATCGCCAACTACTCCAGCGTGCAAACGGGCGAGAAGATCTACGTCATCGGCCATCCGGAAGGCCTGAACTTCAGCATCAGCAACGGCATTGTCTCGCGCACCCCGGGTGATGAAGTGCTGCAGGTTTCTGCACCGGTCAGTCCCGGAAACAGCGGCGGCCCGCTCTACGACGAATACGGCAACCTGCTGGGCGTGGTGGTAGCCAAGGTGGCAAAGACCATGGACCCGGAAGCGGAGAACCTGAATTTCGCCGTCAGCACAGACGTTTTTCTGCATGAGCATGACTGGGAAGCGGTGGGCAGCGGACCCGCGAGCAGCGCGTTCACTGACTTTCTGCACCAGGCCAAAGTGCGCAAAGCGCCGGCGGACCCCGGCGCCTCCCGATAAGGAAAGTTCCAAACAAAATGGCAAACATCACAGTGACGGTTTACGATTCCACGGAAAACAAGCGGGTGCCGGTTGAGTTGCCGGACGATGCGCCGGCCAACCGCATCATTGCCGTGCTGGTGGAAAAACTGCAACTGCCGCGCAACGGCCCCGATGGCGCGCCGCTGAGCTACAAATTCCATCACAAGAACTCCGGCCGCCAGATCCAGGACGCGCAGACCCTGGCGGACGCCGCGGTAAAAGACGGCGACATTCTGCGCCTTCAGCCGGAAATCACCGCTGGAGCGCGATGACCCGCTCCCCTGTAACAACCCGAGGCGAAGCTCCATCCCAGCCCTGTCCTGCCGGCAAGAATGCCGCGGTACCGGCCGACGGGAACGCTGGGCTAGAGGAATCTGCGGCGGTTGTCTCGGACGAAGACCGCTTCAGCCGCTTTCGCCTGATCCCCTGGTGGAACCAGGAAAGGATCCGCGCGGCCCGCGTGCTGGTGATCGGCGCCGGCGCCTTGGGAAATGAGATTCTGAAAAACCTGGCGCTGCTGGGCTTCGCCAAAATCGTGGTCGTGGACCTGGATTCGATCGACGCTTCCAACCTCTCCCGCAGCATTCTGTATCGCTCGTCGGACATCGGGCAGAGCAAGGCCCACGTGGCGGCGCGCGCCACGCGTGAAATTTTTCCTGAAGCCCAGGTGCATCCCATCACCGCCAACGTTGTTTACGGCCTGGGGCTGGGCATCTTCGGCTGGGCCGACATGGTGCTGGCCGGCCTGGACAATCGCGAAGCCCGCCTGTGGATCAACCGCGCCTGCTGGATGATGAACAAGCCGTGGATTGACGGCGCCATCGAGGGCATTAACGGTGTGGCCCGCGTCTTCCTGCCGGGCACGCCGCCCTGCTACGAATGCACGCTGGGAGAAACCGACTGGGCCATCCTGAACAAGCGCATGTCCTGCAATCTGCTCACGCTGGAAAGCGACACGGAAGGCAAAGTACCCACCACGCCCACCATATCTTCGATTATTGCCGGCCTGCAGGTGCAGGAAGCGCTGAAGCTGCTGCACGGCTTGCCCGTGCTGGCTGGGCGCGGCTTTATCTTTGAGGGGCTCAACCATACGTCGTACCGCGTGGAGTACACGGAAAACCCGGATTGCATGAGCCATTACACCTTTTCTGAGGTTGTGCGAATGCCGCAGAAATCGCGTGACCTGACTTTGGCCGCACTCTTCGCGCAAGCGCAGCGGGACCTGGGGACGAAGGAAGTCACACTCGAGTTCAGCCGCGACGTGGTACACAAGCTGCAGTGTTCGCAATGTGGAGCAGAAGAAGAATTGTTTGCTGCCGTCGGCACAGTGCCATACGCGCGCGGAAAGTGCGCCGCTTGCGGGCATCTGCGCGCCGTGATCACCGCGCACAGCTACAGCGGCGCGGAAGACTTTGGCTCGCGCACTCTGGACCATCTGGGGCTGCCGCTGTTTGACGTTTTCACAGCCCGGTCAGCGGAGCGGGAAATCGCCTACCTGATCGCCGGCGACGCGCCCGCCGTGCTGGGGCCGCTGGAGTCTGCATCGCGCAAGGGGGCTCCGCCGGCATGAGCAAGGCTCCGAAAATCAAAGTCAAGATCCAGCCCGCGGTGGTGATGGAATCCGAAGTGGCGCGCAAAATCCGCCAGCATTCGCGGACTTCCATGAAAGCCGAAGTCTGCGGCGTGCTCATCGGCGAGACCAGCGACGAACGCACTGTGGTGGAAGCTTGTATTGCCGGCGTGAACGCCGCCCAGGGCGGGGCCCACGTCACCTTTACCCAGGACACATGGGAACACATCTACCAGATCAAAGACCGCCAGTATCCTGACTCCAAGATTGTCGGCTGGTACCACTCGCATCCCGGATTCGGCGTGTTCCTGTCTGAGCATGACTTGTTCATCCACGAAAACTTTTTTTCCAGCCCGCAGCAGATCGCCTGGGTCTACGACCCGCACACCGACGAAGAAGGCTGCTTCGGATGGATCAGCGGCAAGATCGAAAAGCTTTCCGGAGTGCGCTTTGGATACTCGCAAAGCGTCGAGCTGACCGGATCGCAAGGCAGCGAAGATGAGACCGCGCCGGACGAAGACGAGGACGATCACGGCTTCATGCTGGGCGGCCCGCCGGGCAACAAGCGCCGCGCCGGGCCTGCGCCGGAGCCGGCGTGGATAACCTGGACCAGCCGCATTCTTGGATACATAGCGATTTTGGGGTTGGGATTTGTGCTCGCCTATTGGTTCCTTGGCCGTCAGTTGGCGCCGGAACTTGAAAAAGCCGCCAGGTTTGACCAGCTCATGCGACTGATGCAGCAGCTTGACCAGCAACGCATGGCTCCCAGCCTTGCTCCTCCTGACAGCACGCAGGCGCCGGGCGCGCAGATCCGGCCGCAACCTGCTCCTGCTCAGGGCAATCCACCGGCGGACAAAGGGAAAAATGGCAAACGCTGACGACAAACCGACCTTGAAGATCACGCTGGAGGACCTGGAGAAAGTGGCGGTCTCCAGCGAAGCCGCCGGGGCGTCGCTCGCCGCCGGAGCGCCCGGCGCGGCGCGGCAGTACGGCAACATCTCCATGTCCGGCACGGATCCGGTGGTCGCCGACGAAGGCAAGTCCAACATCTTTCTGCAAGGCTGGTTCTATCTGGGCGCTGCCGGACTCATCGGCGCGATCATGGCATGGGGCATTTGCGAGCCCCGTTTTGGCGATCTGCCCGGAACATTCCGCTGGGGCAACCGGCTGATCATACCGCTGGTGGTCGCTTTGATGTGCCTGGGCTTTGGTATCGCAGAGAGCCTGGTGGAACGTAGCATGCGCAAAGCGCTGTTGCGCGGGTTGCTTTCCCTGGCCCTGGGAACGGTGGCCGGATTTATTTTTGATTTTATCGCCAACATCATCTTCCTGATCACCGTAGGCATCGTCTCTGAGCTGGGCGTACAGACTTACAAGAACCCGGCATTTTGGATCGCCCGCGGCGTTGCCTGGATGGTCTTTGGCGTGGCCGGAGGACTGGTGTATGGCATTGTTGACCGGTCGGGGAAAAAGATCCGCTACGGGATACTGGGCGGGATCATCGGCGCCGGTCTGGGCGGGATGATTTTTGACCCCATTTCCATGGCGACCCATGCCGGCGCTCCCAGCCGCGCTATTGGTTTCGCCATCCTGGGCCTGGCTACCGGCGTGGCCATGGGCATTGTGGAAAGCGCTCTGAAAGACCGCTGGATGTACGTTGCTTCCGGCCCGCTGGCGGGCAAGCAGTTCATTTTGTACAAGCCGCAAACGGTCATCGGCAGCAGCCAGCAGTGCGACATCTATCTTTTCAAAGACAGCTCCATCCTTCCCCAGCACGCGACCATTGAACTGCGCGGCGCGCAAACGTTTATCTACGCTACCGGCCAGGTCTATGTTTCCGGCCAGCCGGTAAAGACCCGCGCCCTCCAGAACGGCGACCTCCTCCAGGTGGGGCGTTATGCGTTCCACTTCCGCGAGAAGCAGCGATGAGCGGTCCCACGGTCTGTCCCTATTGCAGGATGGAATTCACCGACGACGGTCCGGCCAAGATCTATTGCACGGCGTGCGGCATGCCGCACCATGAAGACTGCTACATGGAAAACGGCGGTTGCACGGTGTTCGGCTGCCCGCGC
>JBGPLR010000381.1:0-4065 GCA_041486545.1 Terriglobia bacterium | reverse complement strand
CCTGGTTCTTAATTTCCACCAAAACCTGGTTTGACATAAAAGCTCCTGCAAGGTTGCGAAGTAAGCAACGGCAAGTATATCCGGGATGTGGCAGCGCCTATGGTGCGGGGGGTTCGTAAACTTCTACTCGATTCACAGCTCAGTCTCAGACGGCAGGTCCTCGGGCGCTTGATACTCCAACACCTTACTGGCCTCCGAGTTCAGATGCTCCGCTGCCTGGTTGATTCGCTCCAGATCGTTGACCTGCCGCTTGGACCGCACGTGTTCGCCGATAATGGCCTGAAGCGTGACCGCAACTTGTTGAGCGGCTACCAGATGAGCTACGGCGGTTTCTAAAAGCTTGGAATACTCGGTCCAACGCTCTGGCCCAATGAGTTCTGCGTAGTCAATGCGAACTGGTTCGCGCCAGCGCTCATACGCTTCTAGGTTTTTTATGCGCTGCTCAAGATCAACAACTCCACGGCGCCTCGGCGAGCGTGCTGCCTGCCCTAATGCCCATTCTTTCCAATTCTTGTTGCCCTTAGACTGATTGCACTTCCCACAAGCAGGTACGAGATTTGCAATCTCTGTGATATAGCCCGTGGGCTTTCGGTTTACGACGATGGGGCGGAAGTGATCCCATTCCGTACGGGCGTCGCCGCAGTAAGCACACCGACAATTCCCACTAGTCATACCCAAGACGGCAATCGCCTCGTCAACTTCGGCGTCTGATGGAACGATGACCGGCGTAATAGCCTGAAAGAAAACTGCTGTAATGCTGGACGTTCGTCCGTCAATACGTGCTTTGCTCGGTAGATCAAAGTCTGGATGCATGGATGGCAAACTTCCGCCCTGTGATTTCGCAGCTCGCCCGCGAACCTAGACCACCCGCATCTCCGCTTCTTCCTTCTTCAGCCTGCCCAGTTTGGTCATCAAAAACAGCAGGTAGATGGCGTAGATGCCCCACGCCGCGAAGTACCCGGAGTAGAGGTACACATGCGGGTTGATTTTGTGCGGGACCTGGAACAGCACCACGGCCGGTAGCAGCGCGAAGGCCATGCCGCGTGCGGCCCGCTGGATGTGGGCCGCGGAAATCTTTTGCGCCGTCCGCTCCATTTCATAGCGGAACCAAGCAATCAGCAGCCCGAAGATCAGGAAAGCAATCATGTTGAAGAACAGGATTCTTTGCATCCGCGGATCAAGGGCGGGCGTGCCGATCATGGGCTGCGGATGGTTGGTCCGGAACCAGCGGTTGGCCATGTAAACGATGGGCACATCAATAAAAGCGAAGATCGCCAGCGCCGCCGCCAGCACCGCCGTGGACCCGGCTTCCGAAGAACGGCGCAGGATCAAGTAGCTGACGTAGAGCAGCCACAGGATCAGCGTGGTGGTCAGACGCATGTCCCAGACCCACCAGGTACCCCAGGCGTAGCGCGCCCAGATGGGGCCGGTGATCAGCACCACGGTGCAGAAGACCACGCCCACTTCTGCGGTGCTGATGGCCCAGGCGTCGGCTTTGGGGCTGCGCTTCCACAAGAACACGCAAGACGCCACAAAGTTCAGCATGAACAGTGCAAAGCCCGTGGTTGCGGCGGGCACGTGGCAATAGAAGATGCGTTGGACGTCGCCCATGGTGGCTTCCGTGGGCGCAACCACCAGGCCCAGGTAGGTGCCGTAGGCCAGCAGGCCGGCGTCAATCGCCAAGAACAGGAAAAAGAGTTTTGATTTCATTCTGCGTTTAACACTATTTCAAATAACAGAAAACAGGCTGTGGTGTATATCACACAAAAGCCTGCCAGGAATTTTACATAAGCCCAGGGCGAACCATCACCGTTAAGCACAATGCTGGTGGCTTCCACCATGGAGTAGACCGCGGGCAGGGAAATCGGCAGCAGGAGCAAGGGCAGCATCAGCTCGCGGTTTTTTGTGCGGATGGACATGGCGGCGAAAAACGTGCCGTTCACCACCAGCGCCCAGGTGCCCAGCAGGAAAATCAGCGCCAGTTGCCACAGCGGCCCGCCGGACTTGAGGTTGTAAAAGATCACAAACAGCGGGGCCATCACGCATTCCAGCAACATCACCAGAATATAGTTGCCCAGACACTTGCCCAGGAAGAGCGCTTCGGCCGGAGCGGGGGAGACGCGGTAGGCGTCCAGGACTCCGTTGCGCAACTCCCGCGCCCAGGACTGGTTCAGCGCCATGGTGGAGGAAAACAGAAACGCGATCCAGATCAGCCCGCCCATCACCGGACGGGAATCCTGCTGGTCAAAAGCAAAGCTGAACACCACCACCACCAGCAATGCAAAGAACAGCATGGCGTTGAAAACGTCGCGCGAGCGCCACTCCAACTGCAGGTCTTTGCGGACGTTCACCGCCGTCAGCTTGCCGATGGAAAGGCTCATGGGCGCGCCTGCTGCATTACGCCGCGGCCTTCCAGCTGGCCGTGGGAGAGGAGGATGTATTCGTCGGCCAAGCTGGCCAGCAGTCCCACCTGGTGGGTGACCAGCACAATGGTCTTGCCTTCGTCACGCATGGAAGCCAGCAGCTTGGCAATCGCCAGGGCCGATTCCGGATCAACGTTGGAAAAAGGCTCGTCGAGCAAGAGAAGGTCCGGGGAATGGAAAATCGCCCGGGCCAGGGACAGCCGCTGGCGCATGCCCTGCGAATACTGCCCGATGCGGCGTTCCAGCGCGGGATCAAGCCCCACGCGGCGCATGGCGCCCGCCAGAGGTTCGTCAGAGCTGATGCCATACAATTTGGCGAAGAAGCGCAGGTTTTCCATGCCGGAAAGCTCGTCATAGAGCAGCGGAGCGTGGGCCATGTAGCCCAGGTGGGACAGGGCTTGCTTGTTTTCGATCCCGAAGATCAGGATGGAACCTTCCGTCGGCTCGTTCAGTCCGGCGATCATCCGCAGTAAGGTTGATTTGCCCGCGCCGTTTTCGCCGCGCAGGACGTAAAACTTCCCCGGCTGTAAATCCAGAGAGACACTTCTTACAGCCGCGGTGCGGCCATAGACTTTGGAAACGTTCTTGACTTGGACGGGAGGAGCGTCGGGGTTCAGCGGCTGACCTCAGAGGCCTTTTTTGTTGGCTTCGCCTTGTGCCTTTTCCATGTCCTCATACTTGGAAGCGCACTTGGCCTGGACTTCCGTAGCGTGGAAGGTGCCGTCGCGGCCCAGTTGGCCGATCACCAGCGCCTGGGCGTGATCTTTGAAGGTATCAGGCGGCGGCTCCACGCCCTTGTAACTTACAGGCACGGTCAGGTCGCCGTCTTCAATCACAAATTCGGCATGGGAGCCGTTTCTCTGGATGGACCCCGGCTTCACAAATCCTTCCACACGCAGGCGCCGCGTATAGGCGTCATTGCCCATGGCGCGCATCTCTTTGATCTTGACGTAAAAGCTTTTGCTCTCATTGACGCCGGTCCACGCCAGATAACCCAGAGAAAGCACAATAATGGCGACAGCCGCGCCAAACTTGAAGAATTTGCTCTTTGATTGCGACATATGCCTATTCAAAGGGTAGCCCGGAGTGCACCCTGGGTCAAGAGGGCGGGGCCACTGGCGTGACCTTCGTCACGCCGCTCCTTATAGAGGGCGTATAATGAACGTTTTCAAGAACAAAGGCGGACCCCAATGAGCGGAAGCAACGGCCAGAACGGCACCCAGCAAGCACCCCAGCCTCGGGCGGAATGGATTGCCCGGCGGAAGGCGGAGGCAGATCGCAGCGGCGATGGCAATTTCTCCCAGATGCACTTTGCCCGCAAAGGGCTGGTCACGGAAGAAATGGTGTACGTGGCGGAACGGGAAAAGATCACGCCTGAGCACGTGCGCGGCGAAGTGGCTGCCGGGCGGATGATCATCCCCGCCAACATCAACCATCCTGAGCTGGAGCCCATGGCCATTGGCGTGGAGTCACTGTGCAAGATCAACGCCAACATCGGCAATTCTTCGGTTACTTCGGAGGTGGACGGGGAACTGGAGAAACTGCACACCGCCGTTCATTACGGTGCGGACACGGTCATGGATCTCTCTACCGGCGGCGATATCCCCGCAATCCGCGGGGCCATCATTCGCAATTCCCCCGT
>JBGPLR010000380.1:0-4066 GCA_041486545.1 Terriglobia bacterium | reverse complement strand
CGCCGATCACAATGCGCGGGTGCACCAGCATCTTGCGGTTGTGCGCCTTCTGGATGAAGTAGTTCAGCATCTTCTCGGTGACTTTGAAGTCGGCGATCACGCCGTCTTTCATCGGCTTGATGGCCACAATGTTCCCCGGCGTGCGTCCAAGCATCTCTTTGGCTTCTTTGCCCACGGCTTCCACTTCACCGGTGTTCTTATTGATGGCCACAATGGATGGCTCGTTCACCACAATGCCTTTGCCCTTGGCATACACCAGCGTATTGGCCGTCCCCAGATCAATCGCCAAATCGCTGGAGAACATGCTGAACAGTGAGCGCAGATTATGAATGCGCGAATTTTCTGACTTGAGACCGTTTTTCGACATACCCGCTTCTCTCTCTTATTTCCTAAGCCCGCAAAAATTTGACCGCAGCAGCGTCTTTTTGCGAAATCGCTGCCGCACAAACCGCACAATCTGTCATGGAAACACGTTACTGTGGAACAAAATCCATGCCGGGGCAATAAGGATTTTAACGGATTTCCACTCTTTCTGTTTTGCTATTTACCCCGCCTTTGGCGTTCTGCGCCGTAATCGTAATAAAGTTTTCCCCGGTGGGCAGCTGATTGGTGAAGTGGTGGAAGGTGCCGTCGCTATTGATGATGGCCACTTCCTGCCCGTTGACCATGACCCGGGCATTGGGCTCGGTGCGGCCGCGCACCTCAATCACATGCCCCATCTGCCGAAAATGCTCCAGTTCCAACAGAATCTCTGCCTTGTCCTGGGCCTTGGGAATCACCAAAAACCGGTTTCGTTCGCTTTCAGCGGAGAGCTTGCCGCTTTCGTCAATGGACTGGACTTGCCAGTAAAAAGGGCCTTCGGCCAGCCCGGAAACCATCACCTGGGAGAACTTTACTTCCTTGTCCAATTCCAGGGGTGGGGCAAAGTACGAAGTCCGGGCAATCTTGATGCGGTAGCGCTTGGCGCCTTCCACTTCTGACCAGGAGAAGTTCACGCCTTTGGACCCGGGCGGCACAAACACCGGACGCAGATTCGGGGGATCAATCAGGATCGGCGGTCCAATTTCCTTGCTCTTCACCATGTGCCTGGTGTCGTCGGCGGCGAAGGTGACTTTTTCGTTGTCCACCAGCTTGACGCTTTCGTTGCCGCGGACTACTTCACCCGTGCCTTTCTTCAACAGAATCTCATTCTGGTCGTTGCGCGGATCGGCCATGGTTGTGGCCGAGCTCTCAGGACCGATTCTTGCGGTGGCTCCGGCGACAATGACCTCTGACTTGGAACCCACCTCCATGTTGGTGGCGGTGGCCATGTCCACCGTACCTGCTTTCACCTGCACCGCCACCCGGCTCTGCTTCGCGGCGTTGATGGTGTTCTCCTGGATCACGATCAGCCCGCCCGGCTTCACGGTGTAGCTGGTGCCATCGGTAAACGCCACTTTGGCCATGCCTTCTGGCGAAGTCTGCACCACATCATTGGGTTCCAGGGCCAGACTGTAGTCGGCGGTAATCCAGGTGTTGGTACTGGCCTTCTTGACCCGGACGACGCCGTCAATGTTTGTGAAGTGTGCCTGGCGTGGACCGGGCTCGGTGTTGGGACTGGCGCTGGCGCTGCCGGCGACGCCCAGCTTGGCCAGGAGTTTGCTGAAGCTGAGCTGACTGGCAAGGATCAGATGGTTCGACGTGTCCGGAAACGCAAAGTACATCACCACGGCCGCCAAGGCGAGCACGCTCAACGCCCCCATGAACACACTGCGGTAAGTGATGGTGACGTAAGAAATCTGAAAGGCGGATTTGCGCTTTTGTGCCACGCGTTTGACTGAACTGAGGGGAGTTTCCAGTTAGTAACTAAGATTACCATACTTCCGTGGGTCTTTAATGTATGCGACAGGCAGCCCAAAAGGGCCGCAACCAGCCGCCGCCAAGGACAGGAACCCCCGCCAAATCAGTAAATTAAAAGGAGCCGTTGGCCCGGAATAGTAGCGACTCAGGTACCTCTGAATCACCGTTGTTCATGGCCCGGTATTTCCGGTGGACGCGCGGCCCTACAATGAAGGAGAAAACCTTGCCGAAACGCATGTCTTCTCAACCCAGCCGCCAGTCTCCACAGGCCGAACAGTTCCGCACGCGCATTGCGTCGCGCACGGCAAAAGTTGGAATCGTCGGCTTGGGCTATGTCGGCTTGCCTTTGGCGCTGCTATTCAGCGAACAGCGCTTTGCCATCACCGGCTTTGATATTGATCCGGAAAAAGTCCAGGCACTGAACAGCGGCCGGTCTTACATCTATCGCATTCAGCCGGCGGAGATCGCAGCAGCGCGAGCGCAGGGCTTTTCCGCCAGCAACGATTACTCGCGCGCACGGGACATGGACGCCGTCATTATCTGCGTCCCCACGCCGCTGAATGAATATCGCGAACCGGACTTGAGCGCGATTGAAGCCACCGCCCGCTCGCTGGCGCCGCACCTGCGCGCCGGACAGCTGGTCATACTGGAAAGCACCACGTATCCCGGCACCACGGAAGAAGTGCTGGCGCCGATTCTGGAAGCGGGCAACCCGCTGGGATTGAAAGCTGCTCGTCAAGACGATGACGATCCGGCGAAGACTTTCTTCATCGCCTTCTCTCCCGAGCGCGAAGACCCCGGCAATGACACGGTGGCGCGCAAGGACATTCCCAAAGTCGTTGGCGGCATGAGCCCGGCGGCGTCCGCGATGGCCGGCGAGCTTTACAACGCCATCTTCAACCGCGTGGTGCCGGTTTCCAGCCCGGCGGCGGCGGAAATGACCAAGCTGCTGGAAAACATTTATCGCTGCGTGAACATCGCGCTGGTGAATGAACTCAAGCTGCTTTGCCTGCGCATGGGCATTGATATCTGGGAAGTGATCGCCGCGGCTTCCACCAAGCCGTTCGGCTTTCACCCGTTTTATCCCGGACCGGGACTGGGAGGGCACTGCATTCCGGTTGATCCTTTCTATCTTTCCTGGAAAGCCAAAGAGTTTGACTTCCACACCCGCTTCATCGAATTAGCGGGTGAGATCAATACCGCCATGCCCTACCACGTGGTGAACTCCGTGGCGGCGGCGCTCAACAAGAAAAAGAAAGCGCTGAACGGGGCCCGAGTGCTGGTGCTGGGCGTGGCCTACAAGCGCGATATTGATGATCTGCGCGAATCGCCGTCGCTGACCATCATTGAAGAATTGCAGGGGCGGGGCGCGGAGGTTGCTTACAACGATCCGTACTTTCCCCGCGTCGGCCGCGGACGCAAGTACAACTTGCAGATGACCTGCGCGCCGCTCGACAACCTGCAGCAATACGACTGCGTGCTGATTGTGACCGACCACTCGGATTACGACTACCAGAAGATCGTCAACGAATCGCAACTGGTGGTGGACACCCGCAACGCAACCAAGGGGATCAAGTCAGAGAAGATCGTGCACTGCTGAAGAAGAGCAATTAGCAACTGGCAATTGGCAAATAGCCAAAACCAAAATCGCAAAAGATGCCGGCCCTGGCATCATGGACAGAAGCTCGTGCTTTCCTACCTTTACTTCGACGAAGACTGTATGGATTGGTACGCGCCCACGGCGCTCCCCGCTACGTTGTAATCGAAGAAATCCCAGTTGCCCATGCCGCTGGTGGAAAGATGAAGCGCTCCTCCGCCGACGAGCTTGACCTGCTTGAAGGTCCCGGCAGGAAACGTGACGCGCTCACAGCGGCCCGAGGGATCGTTGCTGGCGGCGCAAACATAAGACACCGTGCCATCCGGCTTGACATTCATCCAGCCCGCGCAAAAGTACGTTTGCGCTCCCACAACGTGGCGGTGTTTCACCAGGAAGTTCTTTCCCTGAGCGTTCTGCTGTTGCCGCAATTGCTCCTGCTGGTAACGCTGCAACTGCTCCTGACTCGGCTGCTGCGCTTGCGCCTGCACCCGGGGTGTTGGCTGCGGTGTTGGTTGCGGCGTTGGTTGCGGCGTTGGCGGAGGCGTGCGTTGCGCCGTCTGCTGGCCGGACGAAGGCCCGGGCGGCGGAATCAGAGGACGGCTGACGTGAGGGGTCGGGGTGGGGGTTGCG
>JBGPLR010000379.1:0-4083 GCA_041486545.1 Terriglobia bacterium | reverse complement strand
TGGATGCTGCTGGGCGCCACCGCTTCTCTGCTGCTGATGGCGTGCATCAGCGTTGCCACCATCCTTTTCGCCCATGGCGCGTACCGCGGACCGGAGATTGCCATGCGCCAGGTGCTGGGCGCGACCCGCATCCGCATCATTACGCAATTGCTGCTGGAGAGCAGCTTTTCTGCCGTGGTGGCTTCCGGTCTTGGCGCGCTCATCGCCTGGTGGGTGCTGCACCTGTTCTTGCGGATTGTTCCCGAATCGTTGCCGCAGATGCAGACCGTTTCCATTGACCTGCGGGCCATGGGCTTTGCTGTGGCCCTGGCTTTGATGACCGTTGCGATATTCAGTCTTCTGCCGGCGCTCTATGCGACGCGCGCCAGCCTGCTGCTGGGCGTGCGGGGCAGCGCTCTGCCCAGCACCCTGAGCGGATCGCAAAGAGTCCGCAACGGCTTGATCGTGATTGAAAACACCATCGCATTTGCGCTGCTGGTTACTTCCACTCTTCTGCTGAGCAGCCTGGTGCGCTTGACCAACGTAGATCCCGGCTTCAGCCGGCAGGGTTTAGTCAGCGCAGAATTGAACCTGAGTTCGGAGCGTTATGCGTCGCCGCCACAGGTGATCTCTTTCTATCGAACATTGCTGGAACGTTTACGGAGCCTGCCCGGAGTGCAAGCGGCCGCGGTAGTGGATTCTTTGCCCATGACCGGCTCCACGGAAGGAACAGGCTACTATCCGGTTGGAACTTCCAAAATACGCCCCGGCGAGGAGCCGATTGCGCGGGTTACATTTGTGACGCCCGGGTATTTCAGCACCATGGGCATTCCGCTGATCCGCGGACGGGATTTCAGCGCCGCGGACGGCGACCAGTCGCACGTGATAGTGATCAGCGAAGGGATAGCGCGCACGCATTGGCCGAATGAAGATCCCATCGGCAAGCGGATCGGAATCAAGGGAGCAGGGTCGCTCTCCTGGGAAGTGATTGGGTTGGTCCCCAACATCAAGGACGACGGCTTGGCCGCTGCATCGCCGCTTCGGCTTTACCTCAACGAGCAAGAGTTCGGGGAAAAAGGCATGACCGTTGTGGTGCGGGCCAGCGGAGATCCCGGAGCCATGGTCAGTGCTTTGCGGCATGAGGTGAGCGTCCTGGACCCGTCGCTGCCCGTTTACAACATCAAAACGGTTGACGAGCTTTACAACGAGTCCCTGGCGCGCAACCGGATGGTGACCCGGATCGTCGGCGCCTTCTCCGTGATCGCGCTCTTGCTGTCAGCGGTGGGAGTCTATGGCGTCATCCTGTCGAACCTGGTGCGCAGGACCAAGGAGTTCGGCATCCGTATTGCCGTCGGCTCAAACTTCGGCCACATCGGGTGGCTGCTGCTGCGCGAAGGCGCGCTCCTGGTTTTGCTGGGCATGGCCGCAGGTATGGGCGTGGCTTTCCTCGCATCGCGCAGCCTGGGCAGTCTCTTGTTCGGCGTAGCAGGGATGGATATGCCATCGTATTTGGCGGCTGCCGGCGTGCAACTGCTGGTGGTTACGCTGGGGTGTCTATCGCTGTTGCGTAGAATTACCAAGCTCGATCCATTAGTTGCCTTGAGGAATCGGTAGGGTGCCATGGCTTCCCGGGTCTTTCGCAAAATCGCGCTTGACCGTCTCTCGTCGCCTGAACAGCTCGATCAGTTAGTCCAGGTGACTCCCCCGCGGGGATGGGCTGCGCTGGGAATCTTGACTGCGCTGCTGGCCGCCGGCGTGCTTTGGGGCTGGTTTGGATCCGTGTCCGTGGAAGTGTTCGGGGATTGCGTTCTGCAACCCAGAACGTCCGCCATCATTTCCCAGGCGGAAGCCCAGGAACTGGAAGCCATTTTTCTGCTGCCGCTGGATGATGGCAAGAAAGTATCCACGGGAACGGAAGCCCACGTGTTCCTGGATCCGGGGAACGAGCAACGCGGGTTCATTCTGGGCGATGTTCGTAGCGTGCAAGTTATATCCAGAGATGGCAGGTTGTGGACGCAAGTGGAGATCGCGCTGCGGCCAGGACAAAGCGCTCTTTCTGGGTACAACGGGTCCTCGTCGCCGGCACCGGCTGGCCTGAACTCATCCTCATCCAGCGGCGCGCGAATTGCGGGGAAAATTGTTTTGCAACGCAACCGTCCGCTGAGCCTGTTGGTTCCGGGACTGCACGGAGGAGGCACGTGAGGCGGTCCTCAACTCACCCGGCACGGATCAAGACTCCGACGGTCTTGCAGACGGAGGCGTTGGAGTGCGGCGCTGCATGCCTGGCAATCGTGCTGGGACATTTCAAAAGCTGGGTGGCCCTGGACGAACTGCGGACGGCATGCGGCGTGTCTCGCGATGGTTCGCGCGCCGTAAATATTTTGCGCGCCGCCGAGCGCTACGGCCTGGAAGTGAAGAGCTTCAAGGCCGAACCTCGCGACCTGCAGCGCTTTGCTCCGCCCATGATTCTGCATTGGAACTTCAACCACTTTGTGGTGCTGGAGGGCTTTGCAAAGGGGCAGGCTTTCCTCAACGATCCGGCGTCAGGTCCCCGCGTGGTGGATGAAATGGAGCTGGATGAAAGCTTCACCGGAGTAGTACTGGTTTTATCACCCGGCCCCGATTTCGTGTCACAAGGCCGCAAGCCGAGCTTTGCGCGGGCCCTGGCTGGCCGGCTCAAAGGAAACTGGGTGGCCATCAGCTTCGTTGTTTGTTGCGGGTTGATGCTGATGTTGCCGCGCTTGCTGGCGCCGTTTTTTTCCAAAGTGTTTGTGCAGGATGTGCTTCTTGAGAACCACCGGGCGTGGCTGGCGCCGCTGCTGCTCTGGATGGGAGGCGTGGCGGTCCTGATCGGATTGCTGACCTGGCTGCAACAGACGTACCTGAGCCGGCTTGAAACATGGATCACCTTGAAGGGGTCGAGCCAGCTTTTCTGGCATATTCTGCGACTGCCGGTTTCTTTTTTTAGCCAGCGCTTTGCCGGTGACGTAACCAGCCGCCTTACGCTGACCTCGCGCGTGGCTGAGATTTTGTCCCGCGATCTGGCCATCAACTTTCTTAACGTGCTCATGGTGGTGGTATTCGCGGTGCTGATGCTGCGCTACAACCCAACGTTGACGGGCGCTTGCCTGGCCTTCGTGCTGCTGGACCTGGGGGCCTTGTATTTTGTTGCGCGCAAGCGCGTTGACGCCAGCCGGCGCCTGCTCATGGAAGAGGGCAAGCTGCACGGCGCCATCCTGGGCGGCCTGGAGATGATTGAGACCATCAAGGCTACGGGCGCGGAATCAGACCTGATGTCGCGCTGGACCGGATATCAAGCCAAGATGGTCAACCTTGAGCAGGACCTGGAACGGACCAGCGTATGGCTGCAAGCCGCTCCGCCGCTGCTGGCTGCGCTTAACACGGCAATCGTGCTGGCGATTGGCAGCACGCAGGTGTTGCTGGGCAAGCTCAGCCTGGGAGAACTGGTGGCTTTCCAGTTGCTACTGGCGACGTTCCTGGCTCCGGTGGCGCGGTTGGTGGGCATGGGCGCAAAGCTGCAAATTGCCGCGGGCGATCTCAACCGGCTGGACGACGTCTTACGTTATCCCGCGGAACTGGACACGAACTCCCTGGGCCTTCCGCCGGTCTCCGAGGCACCGAAGCTATCAGGTTTCCTGGAGTTGAAGAATGTCTCATTTGGCTACAGCCGGCTGGAGCCACCGCTGATTCAGGGATTCAATCTTCGCCTGAGACCGGGCGATCGCGTAGCGCTGGTCGGTCCGTCCGGGAGCGGCAAGACCACGGTCGCCAAGCTGGTGGCCGGCCTTCTGGACCCGTGGGACGGCGAGGTCTGTTTCGATCATCGTCCCAGACGAGAGCTGTCACGCTCCGTCTTGTCGGCGTCGGTTGCCGTGGTTGATCAAGCCACAATTCTGTTTGAAGGCAGCGTACGCGACAACCTCACGTTGTGGGACCCAACTGTCCCCATCGAGGACGTGCGCAGCGCGGCCCAGGACGCGTGTATTCACGATGACATCGTGATGCGGCCGGGAGGCTATGACGGTCTGGTGGAGGAAGGCGGCCGCAACTGGAGCGGCGGACAGCGCCAGAGAATCGATATTG
>JBGPLR010000378.1:0-4089 GCA_041486545.1 Terriglobia bacterium | reverse complement strand
CGAGAATCCGTGCTCGCCGATGATAACAGCGTCGTATTCACCGACGGGATCTGGTTGAGAGAATATCAAAAACCCGAGAACGAGCGCGACTGGACGAAGGTTGAGAACCTCCTCAGAAAAGTCGAGAGGTCGGCGATAGAAATGCAGTTACCACTCCTCGAGGCTGCGGCTGTGCGGACATTGATCATGATCGAGGCAGAATTTCGACACCACATCGATGAAGCCGTTCGGCTCGCCGAAGCAGGGCTCGCAAGAACAAGCGAGCCCGTAACACAATTCCTACTGATGGAGGTGACCGGAAGGCAACTCTCATACGTAGAGAGGTGGCAGGAGGGAATAGAATGGATGAATAATGCTCTGTCGAATCGTCCGGCGAGCAAGTACCCCCTCCTAACTCGAAACTTGCTCATCACTATTGCAGAAGGTGTCAGTAAAGAAGACCCGGGAGCCGCGGTCAAGTACACAGCTCAGGCTGTCACAGCCGCTCGAAGCTCGGATCAAGGTTTACAGCTAGCTGAAGCCTTTAGTGAAAATGCAATCGCCCTCTGGAACGCAGAGAAAAGGGGTGAATCCTTCTCCAGTTGGGAAAAAGCATTGCTGGAATACCAGAAGGCCCGCGGTGGCCCCTCCCTTTGGGGAAAGAGTTACCGCCTTTTCCTCCATGCTGCGGGTTATTTTGGAAGTGTAGCCCTGTTCGGTAATCCCCCTTCGAAAACCTACGTTGCACCTTTTCAGGGAATGTTTCTTCGGACAAACGCTGCGGTGGACGACACGGTTGAAGACGTGCACGACGCGTTACTTTTTATGCGTATGGCGATGTTCGCAGACGGGGTTGGCGAAACGGAAAAGGCAGCCCAATGGGCAGAGAAGGCACTAATAACAGCCCCTAAAGGAATCCGAGGAGCCCTTGTCAGGTTTTATGGCTTCTTGGCTACACCGGCGACAATTCTTAAGAAAGATTATGCCGAATCGCTGCGGCGTGCGTGGATCGCTACTGGGCCTTGCGACTTCGATTCAAAGTTGCTTGCTCTCCACCTTGATCCAACTCAGGAAAACACACTCAAAAAGTTGGATCTCGATCAAGCGAGGCGGGCCGATTTTGCGTTGACGCTCACAATGGTTCCGGCTTTCCTCCAAATCGCAACCGAGGGACTACAAGACGGCATCAGGCTACTCGATCCATTAATCGAAGCTCTTGAAAAACAAGAGGGCGGCGAGCGCGCCCGCTTCGTTGAAGCAGCAGCGTTGCTCCGGGGGCTCTCGAAGAATGCGCAGACTTGGCAAGCGTTGCATCGTCAAGGGGATCAGTACTGGCAAAGCAACCAGTCGTCCCTGGGCTTCGTTTGCTATTTTGCATCCAGCCTAGTTGCACCGCTCAAGCAAGCCCTCGTGACTCAAATCTCTCTTGCAATGAAATTATCGCAGTTATTTCGCCTGAGTCACTCCACTCGCGACAAAGTGCTAGGCGCCAGTCTCGAACGGTTTTGGAGGCGGGCCGCACAAACGCGCCCTGAGGAATTCAGAACGGCAAGTACATACGCTCAAAAGCGAATGGCAGAAGCATTAGAATATCGCGAGCCGATCCGGCTGCGCAAAGTTCTCTCCTCCATGGCATTCTGTCTTGGAGCGCCAATAAAAGATAACCAGCAAGAATGGCTAGAAAGCACCGCCTGATTTCAGTCAAGGATTCGCCCGGGGGCTTCTGCAAGCCCCTATCCCCCATTCTTCGTCTCCGCCAGCACCACTTTCACGTCCACCTTCTTCTTCCCGCGATAGATGGTCACCGTCACCTGGTCGCCGGCGTGGTGGTTTTGCATAAAGTGGGAAAGCTCCTGCTGGTCGGAGACGGGCTCGCCGTCAATCGCCACGATGAGGTCGCCGCCCAGGGTGATGGGCTGGTTTCCCAGGTAGGCTTTCTCCGTGCCGCCCTTCAGCCCGGCGCGTTCCGCGGCGCTGCCCGCGATCACCTGCATGATCAGCAGTCCGGAATCCGACGCCAGTCCCAGCTCGTTGGCCAGGTCGGGGCCAATTGGGATCGTCCGCACGCCCAGCGTGGGATAGCGCGCGTGGCCCACGTGCACCAGGTCGTCCAGCACGGCCTTGGCGGTGTTGATGGGGATGGCAAAACCGATGCCCGCGCTCTGATCCACGCCTCCCGTGAGGATCATGGAATTGATGCCAATCACCTTGCCTTGCGAGTTCAGCAGCGGCCCGCCGGAGTTGCCGGGATTGATGGCCGCGTCGGTCTGAATGGCTTCATCAATGAACCCGCGCTGGCCGCGCACCGAGCGGATGGAACTGATGATGCCCCGCGTCATGGTGCCGTTCAGGCCAAACGGGTTGCCGATGGCAAACACCTTCTGCCCCACCACCAGGTCGCGCGAATCGCCCAGCTCGGCCTTGGGGACGGTCTTGGCGGGAATCTGGATAATCGCCAGGTCGTGCGGCGGGTCGGTGCCGATGACTTCCGCTTTGTACTTTTTCTTGTCGCTGGTGGTGACTTCCACCTGGCGCGCGTTTTCGATGACGTGGAAGTTGGTCAGGATGTGTCCGTCGCCGTCAATCACAAAGCCTGAGCCCATGCCTTGCTGCGGCACCGCGCCGTAGAAGAAGTCAAACGCCACGGAATTGGACGTGATGTTCACCACTGACGGTAACGCCTTCTTGTACACGGAGATGTTGAGCTGCTCTTCGGCGTCAAACGTGGGCGGCGCGGCCGAAGCCGTGGTCTCAACGTGCTCAGGGCGCGTGACCCAGTCGGGCACGCCGTGCGACCCGCGGCGCGTGGTCAACACGTAGAAAAGAACGACAAACAATATGGAGAGAAGAACAGGTCGCAGCCACTTCATGGGTCACCTTTCAAAAGGGTCATCTTTCACTGGGTTATCTCTCAAACGACAGGCGTTTGGCCAGGACTTTCAGTTCGGCATAAATGCGTTCCACCTGATGGCGAGTCAGATCGAGCGGCCCGGAGTTGTCAATCACGTAGTCAGCGCGGCGGACTTTTTCAGCGTCCGTCAACTGGGCTTTGCTGCGGCGCTCCACCTCGGCACGTGCCAGGCTCTCTGGCATGCTGGCGCGCTGGGCGTAACGCTGAACTTTTTGTTCCGGCTTGCAGGTCACAACAATGATTTTGTCAAAGCGGCCTTTGGCGCCGGCTTCAATGATCAACGCCGCTTCCACCATGGTGATGGCATACGGATCTTTCTTGCCCACCTGGTACATCCACTGCTCCTGCCGCTTGATCACCGCCGGGTGCACGATCCGGTTCAATTCCTGGACGCGCCCGTCGTCAAACGCCAGCGAGGCCAGGCGCGCGCGGTCAATTTCGCCGTCGGGCCGGAGAATGTCTTTGCCGAACTTCTCCACCAGCTCCTGGTACACCGGCTCGCCCGGACGATACAGCTCGTGCGCGATGGAGTCCGCCTCAATGATGTGCGCGCTCATCTCAGAAAACATTTTGCCCACGGTGGATTTGCCGCAGGCGATCCCGCCAGTGAGGCCGACGCGCACCATGAATCTACTTTGCGCCTCGGCGCATCTGGCACGCTTTTACGGTGTTGGCCATCAACATGGCGATGGTCATGGGCCCCACCCCGCCAGGGACCGGAGTAAACGCTCCGGCCACGTGCACCACGTGAGGATCAACGTCGCCCACCAGGACGGACCCTTTTTCGGTGAAGGTCTTCTCGCGGGCAGGGTCGCCGGCAAAGAATTTGTCGAACTCCTTGCGATCGGTAATTTTGTTGATGCCCACGTCAATCACCGTGGCCCCCGGCTTGATGAAATCTTCGGTGACGAACCCGGCGCGGCCAATCGCGGCGACAACGATGTCCGCCTGGCGCGCAACTGCGGGAAGATTCTTGGTCTTGGAATGGCAGACCGTAACGGTAGCGTTGGCGTTGAGCAGCAGCATCGCAACCGGTTTGCCCACGATGTCACTGCGGCCGATCACCGCCGCGTTCTGGCCTTCGATGGCGATGTTGCTGCGCCGCAGGATCTCAATCACGCCGGCGGGCGTGCAGGGAACCAGCCCCGGACGCTGCGTGGAAAGATTGCCCACGTTCATCGGATGAAACCCGTCCACGT
>JBGPLR010000377.1:0-4094 GCA_041486545.1 Terriglobia bacterium | reverse complement strand
CGGACGCCATAGAGCAGCTCCAGCGCCCCGCGGAGCGTCATGTCCACAAACAGGCCGTCCAGTTTGCGGCGCGTCAACAGAGTCCGGGCGGCGTCCGCGCTGGACACGGCTTCCACGTTACCGCCAAAGGCCTGGATGGCAGCTGTGAGCGTTTTGTAGAGCCCGGCATCTCCGCCAATGAGCAGAAACTGCCAAGCCAAAGGGCTGGTTCGGGCGCGCATCTGTGCTTCTTTCCTTGCTGACGAAGCGTTGTCTTGGGGGAAGTGGACTTATTGTAGGCCGATAAGGCGCTTACCTGAGATGTTACCTAGGTCCATGTACAGTCGCTGAGCGAACCGCAAACACGTTTTGCAAGACCGCGAGAGGCCGGAGAAGACCCCGGGCGCACCCGCTCTGAACGCCGCAAGCAGTTTTGTTTGCAATCACCAAGACCGCGTAAATACTGCTTTTTTCCACTATTTACACATTCTTAAATTTCGCTAAAACTGCATTCTCAAGGCGTGGCTATTGCACTTCTGTAACCCGCTGCACATTTTCTTTGGCAGGCCCTTGTGGACGGTCTGCATGCTATTGATTTCAGACAAATTATAGTCGCGCAAAATCCATTGACTTACTTCGCCAGAAGCGTAAATTCACACTCGTTCTTTGACATCTCAGCGTTTTCCCAGTTGGCGGCGAGTCCGGGAACCAAGCAAGGTCACCATGACACAAGCGAAAGCTTGCAAGTCATGGAAGGCAGGTGAGGTTTTATTCAGCGAACTGCTGGTTGAGGAGAACAGGAGATGCTCGAAGGCCAAAATAGAAGCCCCGAGGTGTTGACCGATTTACCCGGTTGGTGGTGAGCCCGGAGCCCAAGCTTCAGCGCAAGCTGATTAAAGATCGCGCTTTGTGAGTTTCGCAAGAGACAGGCAGAGAGAGCAGGTCGGCAAGGGTCTATAGCGAGCCGCTGGTTGAGGTGAATGGGTCAACAACAAAACTCGGGGCTTCTTAGTTTTTGCGCTTCCCTTCCTTTTTGATCCCCGTAAACGAACTTCTTGGCTCAAAATAGTCCACGATTGAATTCGCACCCCAATCTGTCGTTCTAACTCTAGACCAAGAGGATTGCCATGCGCCATGCAAATAGCGCCGTAGTGGGTCTCTCCTGTTTTCTGGCCGCAAGTCTCCTCTTGCCGGCGCAAAACCCGCCGGCAACCGAAGCCGGCGCCGTGGTTCTTGCCGTAACCGTGACTGACTCCAAGGACAACGCTGTCGCTGATCTCAAGGCCGAGGATTTCTCTGTCGCTGAAAATGATCAGCCGCAGAAAATCCTCTCCGTGCGTCGCGATGACGTCCCGGTTTCCATGGGCATACTGGTGGACAATTCCGGGTCCATGCGGCAGAAGCGCCTACCGGTGATGAACGGCCTGCTGCATCTGGTGGAAGCCGGCAACCCGCGGGACGAAGTTTTTGTCGTAAATTTCAATGACGCCCCTTACCTCGACCAGGACTTCACCTCGGACGTCACCCAGGTTCGCCAGGCGCTGGCCCGCGTTGACTCGCGCGGCGGCACCGCTCTCTTCGACGCGGTCATCGCGTCAGCCGATCACATGCCCAAGGCCGCCAAATTTCAGAAGCGGGTCCTGGTGGTGGTAACGGACGGCGAAGACAATGAGAGCTCCAAAACCTTGCAACAGACGATTGCTGATTTGCAGAGTGTGGATGGCCCGGCGGTCTACACCATCGGAATCATCTTTGGTGATCCCCACGCCCGGCGCGCACGCAAGGACCTGGAAATCCTCGCGGCCCAGACCGGGGGCGGCGCCTATTTCATCAAGAATGCCAAAGACCTGGACAAGGTGGCGCAAAAGATCGCTCAGGAAATTCGCAGCCAGTACAGCGTCAGCTATGCGTCCTCCACGCCGCAGAGCCAGGGCGGATTCCGCAAGATCGAAGTCACTGTGGGCCGCAAAGGCCTGGCGGTCCGCGCCAAAGCCGGCTACCTTGCTGGTTTCCAAAGTGCAGGTAAAGACCGGTAAGAAGTTATCTCGTAGCGATGATCACGTGTGCTTGCATCTTCCCGTCAATGGGGCCGGGACCAAAGCGCATCCGGACAACGGCAGCCGCGGATTCCGTAGCTTCAGCTAACCGGTTAGGACTACGCGCCTCAATTTCGTTGCGCAACGGGGTCCCCTGGCAGAATCCAATTGCCGGATCGTAGCATGAAGGCGCCCGGCTCCTGAGCTGTACCGTATCCAGTGCGATCTGTGAGAACCCGGCCGCTCGAAGGTCTTGCTGTATCCGGTCCTTGTCGTAGTAGCCGTGCGGCGTACGCGTCGCGAATTGCGGGGGGTCATTTGGAAAGATTGCTGCCACGCCTTCCACCACCGCTTGCGTGATTTCGTTGTTTTCGATGCGGTCCCAAACATTGAAGGCCAGCCGGCCGCCAGGGTTCAGTACTCTGAGCGCTTCTGTGTAGGCGGCCACCTTGTCCGGAAAAAACATCGCGCCAAACTGGCAAGCCACCACGTCAAAACTCCCGTCGGCAAACGGCAATTTAAGCGCGTCGGCTTGCCGCCATGTGGCCCGCGCAGCGTCCGGCTGTGCCGCCGCAAAATCGAGCATCGGCTGGTTCAGGTCGGTGGCAACAATGGGGACCGCGTCAGGAAGAGAACGACTGAGGGCGCGGGTCAGCACGCCTGTGCCGGCCGCGATCTCCAGAACGCCTCCAGACCTAAAGTCCGACACACGTTGAGCAAGGTCGGCCGCGTAAGGTTCAAAAATCAATGGCCGCAAATAGCGATCGTAGATAGCAGGTATTGAGCCGGAAAATACTCTGTCAGTCTCTGGCATAGATTTGAATCTGCGAGCTAGCGCCGGCGCGGGTCAATAATCCCAGCATGAGCTTGTTGCTTACCTCTCGCCCCATTTCAGCTTGGTCCGCAGCACGTTGAAAAACGACCGCTCGGGGAACTTGAAAAGTTTCACCGTAAATTCTGATTTGCTGCAGCGAATCACGTCGCCTTCTTCCAGCGGTATGCCCTGTTGTCCGTCCACGGTGAGAAAAGCGTGCTCGCGCGTGACCGCCACCGTGACTTCAATCACCGCCGTATCCTGCACCACCAGCGGACGGTTGGTAAGCGCGTGGGAAGCCACCGGAGTAATCACAAAACCCGGAACGTCGGGCAACAGGATGGGCCCGCCCGCTGCCAGCGAATACGCCGTAGATCCGGTGGGCGTGGCGATAATCAGCCCATCCGCTTTGTAGTTGGAGACAAAGATGCCGTTCACGCGCACGTCAAAGTCCGTGATGCGGGCGACAGCACTTTGGTTCAGCACCACGTCATTCAGAGCGTCATAGGCGGCCACAAATTTCCCGCCGCGCTGTACCTGGCAGTGCAGCATGCAGCGCAGGCTCAGTTCGTATTGGCCGGCGTCCACGGCAGCCAGCGCGACAGCGATTTCATCCTGCTTGATCTCGGTGAGAAATCCCAGCGACCCCAGGTTCACGCCCAGAATGGGAATGCCGGAGCGGGCCACGCTGCGCGCGGTGGAAAGCAAAGTACCGTCGCCACCCAGCACCACCACAAAGTCCGGCTTGGCGTCTTCCAGATGGTCACGCTCCACAATCTCGCAATCCGGGCAGAAGCGGTGCGCGATCTCGTCCACGGTGATCGAGTATCCGTGCTTGCGCAGCCAGCCGGTGACTTCGCGGACCGCTTGCTCCAGTTCCGGCTTGCCTTCCTTCGAGATGAGCGAAGCTCGTTTCATTTCTTAGAGACCTGACAAGAAATCCGCGTGCAACAGAAACTCGTGGTTCCCTTCCATGCCGAGAATGGGTGAATCGATTACTTCGATGTTGCGGCCGCCCAGCTCCTGCACCGCGTGCCGGACCTTTTGTACCGCATCTTGCCGGGCATCTTCGTCGCGAACAATGCCGCCTTTTCCCACGCGGTCCCGGCCCACTTCGAACTGCGGCTTGATCAGCACGGCCAGCTCACGGCGGTCAGTGCTTTTTTCTGCAAACGCCGACGCCAGCACCGCCGGGAGAATGAGTGTAACAGAGATGAATGACACATCTATGGCGAGGAAGCTCACTTCCTTTTTCGCGCCCGCCT
>JBGPLR010000376.1:0-4105 GCA_041486545.1 Terriglobia bacterium | reverse complement strand
GGCTTGGCAGCAGGGCTTCTCCTGCTGTTCTTTTTTACCGCCATAGCCAACTTTCGCGAACGGCGCTCGCTCCAGGTTGAGTTGGGCGAGTTGATCCCGTCTTTTCTTCCTGTCAATCTTGACGTCCTGAGTGATGTGTCAGGGCCTGAGCCCGCCGCAACGCCTCTTCAGGGTACGCACAAAGAGCTGGCCGAACTCCAGCGCCGGCGCGTTCAGCTTTGCATTGACTGCCTGCGGCGCATGACCCACAACGCCGCGCTGCTGCAACGCCTGGGTTACAGCCAGTTGAACAACGGCAACCAGCTCATCAACTCGCTGGCGCAGGAGATGATTGACGCCGGCGTCCACGTTCGCTTGTATACGCTGTTGGGGCTGGCGGTGCTGTATGGGTGGAAAGCCTTGCTGATCATGGCCATTCCGCTGCTCTCCGCGGCCCGCATCACTGAACTGCAAGAGATGATGTCCTCCAGCCTGGTCCCTGCCTATGAACTGCTCAAGAGCAAAGCCGACAACCTGGCCATCCTCAAGTTCTCCAGCTTGCAGGACGCGCTGACGCAGAGCCTCTAAGTTTTTTCCAGCTTACAACTTCGGTTTTTTGGGACGGAAGAAATCCTTGAGCGATGACTCCCAGCCTCTGGCTTGTTCCACCATCTCCCGGGAAATCTGATTGTCCGGTGAAACCGGCGCAGGTCTTTCAGCTTTCCAGAAAGTGATCAGCCAGATAACGCAAGCGATGTCGTAAGCAACGAACTCGGCAATATCCAAGACTGGAGGGCGGTAGTGCAGCCGAATGCGAACTGCGCTGTTGATGAGCGCAACCGCCGCTTGAAGACCGAAGCCTAGAGTAATTCCCAGATCGTAGCGGGTCCAGGCTCGCCCCATAAGCAGCATCAGGCCCATGAAAAATACGAGGAGGGCGGTTCGCATGAAATCGAAGGCCTGCGAAGCAGCGAGAAAGGCGGCACTTTTGTCAGGTGCCCGGGACGCGCTCAGCACGGTCAGCGAAACGATTACCACCGCAATGAATAGGAATAAGTTGCGATAGAAACGCGTCTTGTAAAATCCGACGAACAACCGCCTCAGAAAAACCTCGCAGAGCGCAAGGAACACAATTGGAGCGCCCGCCAGATCCGTGGTCCAGTAGACGTAAAAATATACGGCGGGAGTTGTGCGCAACGCGGCATACCGAATGCCGGCTGTGACCAGAACTGAGGTAACAAAAAAAAAGAACAACGGAAGCTCGCGGTAGTGCCGATGCCGCAGGAGGATTCCCGCCAGCAAGACTGACGCGAGCATGGCAAACCAGCCGAGAAAATATGTCAGCCACGTTGCAAGGAGCATTCTGGGCGCAGCTTAAACCACATACCGAGAATTAACAAATCGTGATGTGACAGATCCTTGGTGGGCAATCCTACGATACCTGCGATGGCGGTATCGGGAACGGTACACCTGGTGTGCCGCAGGCGGCCGTCGCCGTCCCGCTTCCCGCAAATGTCAATACGACTGCCAACACCACTACACGCAAAGTGATCCTCATGTCTTATTTCCTCCAGATTTGTTTTCTTCGTTTGGCTCCAAAAAACTTTACCGCAGACTACACCAGAGCCGGGTCGTCAGGCTAGTGCTTCCACCCGGACACAACCGGCAACTATAACCCGTCCATTCAACACAAAACCGGGACTTTCGCATCCATAGGAACGAACAATTCCTGTTATTGGAACAGACTTAGAATATTCTATGTTAAGAAAATTCTAATTCTCTCGCAAGTGCACCCATTTTCATCTTTTTCATCTTTCGGTTCATTTACAGTGCAGCCCCCAGTTTCGGGCGCTTCAAATGGAAATCCGTTGCATCCTGGTAGGCCTTGGCCACGGCCAGCAACTTGGCTTCGCCATAAAGATTGCCCAGGAAGGTGAGGCTCACGGGCGTTCCCGGACCGCCGGGATCCACTTCTCCGTTCTCGCGGACACGCGCTTTGGGCGCGTCGTCGCCGCGGAAGCCATTCGGCAAAATGATGGCCGGATGCCCGGTCAGATTGGTCACCAGCAACTGCGTGCCCTGCGTGGGCGCCACGATCACATCCACCTGCTCAAAGACCTTGGCCATCTGTTCCATGGCCAGGGTGCGCGCCCGGCTGGCCTGAATATATTCCACCGCGGGGATCAGCCGCGCGGTACGAAAGGTGTTGGGCCAGTCGTGTTCGGTTTGCGCGGTGAGCAGCTTGTCGCGGCCGCTGCGCGTCAACTCGTCAAACGCTGCCGCCGCTTCGGCTTCCAGCATGGAAAGCATGGCGCCGTAGGGAAGCTTGGGCAGCTCCAGCGGAACCAGGTTTGCGCCCATGGCGCGCAGCTTGGCCAGGGCCGCTTCGTCGAACTTATGGTCATACTCGCGGCGGGCGCGGCCCATCGCCCGATTGGCGGCGTCCTCATCGCGCTTCTTCTTTTCTTCCGGTGAAAGCTCTTTCTCCGCCTTGGGCGGCTCCGCCGTCGGAGTCGGCGGAGGAGGAAGCTCAAAATCTTTGTTCAAATATCCGATTCGCAGCTTGCGCCAGTCCAAGCCGGCGTCCCAGTTGAACGCTGCGTTGTGCACCGTTCGATCGCGTCCGTCCGGGCCGTAAATGGCGCTCAGCACCAGCGCGCAATCTTCTGCGGCGCGGCAAATGGGGCCAAGTTTGTCCATGGTCCAGGAGAGGGCCATGGCTCCGGTGCGCGGGACCAGACCAAACGTTGGGCGCAACCCGGTGACGCCGCAGCGCGTGGACGGCGATGAAATCGACCCCAGCGTTTCCGATCCAACGGCAAACGCCACGCATCCCGCCGCCGTGGCCGACGACGACCCGGCCGACGACCCCGACGACCCTTGTTTGGTGTTCCAGGGATTCCGGGTCATTCCGCCGAACCATTTGTCGCCCAACGCCAGCGCGCCCAGCGTGAGCTTGGCCACCAGCACGGCGCCGGCCTCATCCAGGCGTTTGACCACCGTGGCGTCGTCGTCAAATTTCTGGTCTTCGAATCCGCCCGCGCCCCACGTAGTGCGGTAGCCCTTCACCGCCAGGAGATCTTTGGCGCCCCAGGGAAGTCCGTGCAGCGGCCCGCGATATTTTCCCGCAGCAATCTCACGATCAGCCTCTTTGGCCTGGGCCCGGGCCCGATCTTCGGTCAGGGTGATGACAAAGTGCAGCGTGGGATCGTAGCGTTTGAGCCGCTCCAGATACATCTCGGTCAGCGCCGACGACGAAACCTTCTTCGTCCGCACCAGCTCCGCCAGTTGGCGCACCGAATAAAACGCCGCGTCTTCAAGGTTCTTGGGAACACCGCTTGCCCCGGCCGCCGCCGACATTTTCAGCGGGCGACGCTCGGTCTCAAACTTCATCCCCGGCAGGACTGGATCAAAAAGCACCGCGGGGGCTACTTCATTCTTCATGTGCAGGCCGTAGATGGCGTCAAAGCTCTCTTTGAAGCCGTTCAGGCCCTCCAGCATCATGTCTTTGTATTCATCGCTGATCTTCACGTCGGCGATGGACGCCGCGTTGTCAATCATCTCGCGCGTGATCTTGGGCTTGTCTTCAGCGATGGCCCAGAGAACGCCGGGCAGCAAAGTTGATGTGAGTCCCAGGCTCGAACAAACAGCCAGAAACTTTCTGCGGTCCAGCATTGGGGGCTCCTTGAGATTATGAGTGGCTGGCCATTATAACGAAACCGAGTCTTGGCAGATCAAGTTCCATCGGAAACCGTCCAGGCACTCGCTCCTTCAGGCTTCACTCGCGAAGATCAGAGCTCATTGCTGCGTGTTATAGTCTGCTCTCCGGGGGTGACTGTGCGTCTGGTCAAAACTATTGTTCTAGGTATTTTCTTTCTTAACTTGAGCCTGGCTCAAGCGGAAGATTTTCTAGTCAAGAACGTACGAGTGTTTGACGGTGAGCATGTTATTGGACGAACCTCGGTTCTTGTCCACGATGGGAAAATAGTCGCGGTTGCTCCCGGCCTTTCTACGCAAAAGGGCATGCGTGTTATCGACGGCAAGGGGAAGACTCTCCTGCCCGGCCTGATTGACGCGCACACTCACATTCACTCACGGCGAGAGTTGGAAGAATCGCTGGTCTTTG
>JBGPLR010000375.1:0-4107 GCA_041486545.1 Terriglobia bacterium | reverse complement strand
TCATGGACAATCGCCGCGGCGCCCAGCATTTGACGCGAGTGCTGCTGGTTGCCTTCCACCACACCCGCCTGCGCCAGACCGTCATGCAGTTGTAACGCCAGCCGGGCTACCCGCCGGCTGTGGCGAACGTCAGAGTCCAGAAAACCCGACCAGGCCTGCAGCTTGCCCAGCGACGCCTGCCTGGCTTCCGCGCCGCTCGGCAGCCCGCTGCGCCAGGCGCGCCAAAAAGATTTAGGCCCCAGCATCTTTTGTTTGTACTGTTCGATTCGCGCGTTGCGCTCGACGCGCAGCAACTTGTCCCAGCGCTGCTGTTCCTCCGGCGTGGGCCATGCGCCAATGCTTGTCGCCGTGGCTCGCAGAACGTCAAGATCGTGGATTTCGCCCAGCAAGTCCTGGACTTTCTTGAACCCCTCGCCCCAGTTTTCATAAAGCTCAGGCAGAAAGTTTTCCGCCACGTAACGCAGCTTTTTTACCGCAATCCGCAAACGATGAAACGCCACAGGGCTTTCGGTCTTCAGGGCTGCGCTCTCGCGCTTGCGGGCGTCTGTCCATTTCTCCAAGGCCAGGGCTTTGAACGGGTCAGAACCGGGCCGCAGTCGTCCGGCGCGACGAGGTAAAGCAGCGGTCCACCGCTGCCACTGCTCTTGGCCAAACCTGTCCAGCGCTTGTTGCGCGTGCTGTTTGAAGACGTGTTCCTGCTCGCGCTCGTAAGCCAGCAGCCGCTGCGTAACCGGATCATCGGGTTGCCCCAGCCTCTCCACCCATTCCATCATCACCTGGCAGTCGCGCAAATTGCCCAGACTGTCGAACAGATCGGTGGCCTGGCGGCGCATCTTCTTCCAGACTTTGTCCGGGTCCATGGCCCGCATCCCGTCAACCATGGACCGGCAGCGGCGCAGCGCGACCCGCAAATCATGCACGGCATCGCTCTTGAAGCCCTGCGCGGCCCGTGTGATTTCCTTCTGGACTTGAAGCATCCAGTGGCCCAGTCCGGAATTGTTGGCGATGGCGGGATGTGGTTTCACTTCAGGCTGTCTCGGCAGCCAGAATCAATCTTAACGCCGGATGGCATAGGTTGGGCGGATGGGTTCGCCAACCGCGTGAGTAATCCCTGCACGTGCGCGGATTGAATGGATGGTGAGACGAGTGCACGGCGCTTATCGGACAGTTGCCGCGCGCCGGCGCGCTTCCGGCAGGACCAGCGGCGACCGCGTGCGTGCGCGTTTCACCGTGAGGGCTTCCACCGCCGCATCCACGATCTTGCCGATCTGCACCGAGTATCTTGCCGGACGGCCCGCGGCCAACTGCCGCTTGGCCTGCTGCGGAGTAAACCAATTCGGATTGCGGCCCGTCTCCCGCGGCTGCACCGTGGTCTGGACTTCAAACATGTAGGCGGCAATCATCACTTCACGCGTGCGCGAATCGTGACCCAGCGCGCGTTTTGAATCCAGGTAAGCGCCAAAAAACTCTTCTTCAATCCGGCCTTTGGCCCCGGCTTCTTCCCAGGCTTCCAGCGCGGCGCTTTCGCTCCCGCTCAAGCTGGGCTCAATGCGGCCTTTGGGAAACGTCCATTTGCCCGAACTGGTGTTGACCAGCAGAAACTCCACGGACAGTTCACGGACCCGGTAACAAACCGCTGCCACTTGCACCGGCAATCCCGCGTCTTCCGCGAGCCGGGTCAAACCTGCATTGGTTCTGGCCATCCACACTCCCTTGGTCCGGTTTTTTGCTGTCGTCCGCTGCACAATTTGTGCTGCACCTCACACGGTACGTGAGTTGCCGCTGCAAAACAATAACTTTGGTAATGCCTTACTGATTTATTCACGGCAGATTCATCGCCCGTGAATAGTAGAAGTGGTGGGGACATCGTTGCCACGCAGTCTCATCAAGACGGCTCGGGATGAAACGATGCACGCTGCGGGTCGCACTAGCGGCGTCATCCAATGCGGCAACCCCGCAGCCTTCGCGCCGGACAAAAAACCATCGTACAATGAACACAGCCAAGCACTTGCTCACGCGGAGGGATGTGTGAGTGGTTGAAACAGGCGGTCTTGAAAATCAAAAATGACGTTTTTCGCAACTAACTGATTTTGAGACAGAAAGCCTGCAACCCCAGGATTTTCAAATAGTTCCGCTCATGTTGGCACATGCTTTGAGGTGTGCTGGAATGTGGCAAATTGCACGAGGGGTACCCACAAAAGTCCCCACAGTCGATTGGTCATGCTCGGAACCACATGAAGAGTAAAAATCACTCCAACCCTTCCCGGAGTCCTCAGCTTATGAGAGCGGCAAGGGTGGCCCAATCTCAATAGAGACGGAGGCACGTGAGCGAAATTCTCTGTTAAGCTCCTTTGCAAACTTTTGGTAGTCGGCGATAAAAGCAACCCAACGTTGCTGAAAAGCGTTCAACTGACTTTTTTCGTGAGCATTCAAGAGATGCTCATGCGCAAGAGTTTGGAATACCGGGCTAACAGCGAAGGAGTTATATCCGGAGACAAGGCCATAGAATTCTGTCACCGCATCGTGAAAGTGTTTCACGCTGAGATGCTCATGAATTCTTTTGTTGAGGTAATACCCTTGATAATGGAAGATGTCAGCAACCGGAAGCCGAACGTTCCTTGTCAGATCAACACTTCTTTGGCTGATGGCATTCACAATCGCCTGTAAGCCGTCACTCCGATTTATCGTGATGTCGAGGAAAGTCGTGAGTTCCTCACTCAGGTGACGTAGCTGTTTTATGTTGCCTCTCGCAACAGCCCTGTTGTGCAGCGTCATTCTGACCCACCTTAAAGCCTTGGTTAGCGGGTCGTAATAAATCCCTAACACAGCGAGACAAGCGAACCCGTAGGAGAAAGGACGCGACATCTTGCCCAAGTACCCAAAAACGACGAGCAGAATCGGAGTCAGCGTTTTGATTATTTCGTAGGCCGGGGTTCTCTTTTGCTCATGTTTCTCATCAGCGAAATCGAAGTGAGGTTCGTAGCGGTTAATCATTTTGTCTTTCCCCGCGTTTCAGAGACGATTCTTCCCGGCTTTCTTCACCGCTGCCCAACGCGCCTTCGCTGCCAAGGACAGTCTTTTCTTGACCGCTGCACTCATCTTACGTCGTTTATGCGGTTTGGCGAATGAGTCTCGGGGTCTTCGGCTGCTCCCTCTGAGAACCTCGATAGCCGCGACAACGCGGTCCCGCTGCTGTATCAGTTCATCAACAATGCTTAGTCTATCCATAGACTCGAATTATAGTCTGACTGCGCAATACGAGGACAAGCATGACAGACCACACCGGGCTTTGTCGTAACCGCATGGGGAACCGGTTGCAGGAAGAGATTTAAAATCGTTGTCGAGGGCAAAGGTATCCAATACTTCGACCTTACGACGAACGAGCGCGGCTGCCATGACCTACGTTACGGCCTCTCCGACAAGGCGATGCGCATGATAACGGACGAGACCATCTGGGACGCGGACTTCGCAAAGACCTTTGACGAGCACTCCGAGCGCACGCTCGACCACGAGCTCGAGATCAGCTTCTTCCACATCGCGCTTTATATTCCATCTCTGATCGTAGGGTATCCGACGGCCCAGGGTGGGAGTACAGCCGCAGGAAACGCAAAGAGACGAAATAGGAGAGACCAGTATCGGTTCTGGCGTGAGAGGGGAGACGAATCGGCATGGAAAGAGCTAGAATGCAACCATTTGAGAGAGGAAAGGGAAGATGAAGGTAAACATTCCTTTCACACTGATGCAAGGTCTGTATTATCCGGCCGCCCTCGGAACGGGACTCGTGTTGTTTATGCTTCGCGTTGGGGCAATAGGTTGGGAATCAGCCGCAGCCGATGTCCGCAATTGGTTTGCCCTGCTTCTCCTTGGATACTTCAGCCTGTCGTATGTTTCCGTTCAGCGGTGGAGTGACCGATATGACTGGAAGCTGTTTTTCCTTGATGCCGTTGAGGTGGGCGCGGTTCTTTTTGCATTCAAATACCTTGGGTTCGTTGATTCGCTGGAAAACTGGCGCGGCCTAAGAGGCTTCTATATTTGCATGGCGCTAGTCCCTGCTCTGCATTTCTTGTGGAACCTTCATCTTGGGGTACGTGATTGGCGGTTACGAAC
>JBGPLR010000374.1:0-4123 GCA_041486545.1 Terriglobia bacterium | reverse complement strand
TGGATTTGTAAATCCCCGCGCCAATGGACACGCTGTTGCGCGTCCAGCTCTCGCCGGTCCCCACCCAGACATTTTTGTGGTTCGTGGGGTCCACGGCCACTGCGCCAATGGACTGCGCGTCTTCGCGGTCAAACACCGGCCGGAACGTGGTGGCGCCGTTGATGGACTTCCACACGCCGCCGCTGGCCGCGCCGACAAACATCGTGACTTTGCCGTCTTCATCGTAGGCATCCACCGCGGCGATGCGGCCGCTCATGGTGGCCGAGCCGATGTTCCGGGCAGGAAGGCCGGAGATGGTGCCGGAATCAAATCTCGTTGGCCGGGCCGTCTGGCCCCAGGCCGCGGTCAGCACAGCCAGGCAGAACACCAGCGTGCTGGAAATCCGTAACAGTTTTTGTGAGCAGAAGCAGCGGTTCATCATCAGGGATTTTCCTCTCTTGTTGGGGAAAGATGTTTTCATCCGGGCGTTTCCAGGGCGGCGTTACGCTTTGGGTTTGGCCGCCGGCGCCGGTTTGGGCTGCGCCGCCGGAGCAGGCGGCGCGGCCGGCATCTTGAATTGCTTGTCGTCCACCGGAACGTTGACTTCCAGCTTCTGCACGGTGATTCGCCCGCCCGCCTCCGGATTGTTCCTGGGGCCGCTGGCGATGGAGAAGGGATACATCACTCCATTCACCGGCTTGTACGCGCCGAACACGGTGGCGTTTTCGCGGACCGCGCCGCGGATGAAGCGCTGCTTTTCCACTTTGATTTCCAGATAGGTGTCAGGGTCCAGGAAGTAATAGAAGATGTCGCCGTTCTTCAACGTGCATTTGAGTTTGTAAGCGTCGTCGCCATCCACCTGGTCCATGCCCAGGTATTCAATCTTGTTGCCTTTGGCGGCTGCATCCACCAGGGGACCGTCAAAGTCGGCGTCTTCCACCATGCTGCGCGTCTCTTCTTCGCCCATCAGCTCGGGGTCTTTGCGCCCGCCAAAAGGCGAGATCTGCCACGCCGACGAGCCGTCATAGGACTGGATCTGGGTCATGCCCTGCACGGTAAACGTCTGCCGTACCATGTCAGGACGTTTCTGCTCCTGTCCCACTGCGGCTTTGAACCCGCTGGCGTCAAAGGTGGCGGTCATGCGGACCGATTGAATGGCTTTGATTTTGTCCAAGCCGCCATGGGCTTGAATGTTTTTGGCGACCAGTTCGTCTGCTGTCTGTCCGAGCGCCGCCGCTGCGAACAGACAAACCCCGCACACCAGAATTCTGCGAATTGCTGTCACTTGGTAACTCCTTAATGTTGTTCAGGATCGTGCGAATGTCTCTGTAAAAATACTGCGGGCCGTAGAGGCGAAACTCTATTAGACCTCAGCCACGCCGGTTTGTTAGCCACACTAAGGCCCCTTTTCACGATACGCAAAGGAACCCGGTCAGGTTTCTTGAATTCGGTCACCCGAATCCGGTTGAATGACCCATTCAAAGGCTTCTGGACTGTGGAAAAAGGCGTGGCCGCTGGGGCCACGCCTGAGTGAATGGACGCGATTAGCTAATCCTGGTCCTGGTCGTCTTCTTCGTTGCCCGTACCGGCGCTCGACGCCGCGCCCGCCCCGGACTTGATCTGCACCGGGCCTCCGGCAAACAGCGTGCTTGAGCCGTGCTCCACGGCCTTCTTGTTAAACGCCACCACTTCCGTGTTCAGCAGCGAGTTGAAGCGTTGCAGGTGGTCTTCTAACATTTTGCGGACTTCCGTCGCTTCCTCCACCTGGATTTCACGCGGCGCTTCGCCGAACCCGCCCATCACGCCGCGCATCGCGCCCTGCAGGCGATCATGGAATTTCTGCAGGTAGTGGATGTCATCCTGCCCGCCGGGCTGGACGTCAGTGTTGTACAACGCGCCCTGCATCTCGGTGATCTTCTTGTCCAGGGCGCGCGCTTCTTCCAGCACCGGCTTGTAAGCGACGTTGGTTGCGCCATCGCCGCTTTCTTCCTGGTTCAACATTTCTTGCAGGCTCCCGATTTGCTTATGCAGGCTGGCCAGCCGGTTCAGCGCTTCATTCAGTGCGGAGACTTCGTCGCGCAGCTCCAGTCCAAGTTTGAGCTGGGCCTTCATCGCGCCGCCGTCAAATTTGAAGCGCGGATCGGTCTGCACTTCCACCGTCTGCGTTTCCGTTTTGCCGTTTACCGTGACTGACATTTTGTACGTGCCCGGCAGAGCCGTGGGGCCGGTATTGGGATCGAAGAAGAACTCTTCTTCTGGATCGCCTTCGCGCACCGGCAGGAAATTGAGTCTCTTGGGGCCGTCATAGCGCAGGTTCCACGACGCACGGTTGATGCCGAACTTGGAAGGCCCGTACATGGTACGAATCACTGCGCCGGAACTATCGGCGATGGTGATCTTCACCGGCCCCTCTCCGCCCGGCCTGCGCCGCTGCTCTGGATTGACTTTGATTTCCTTGGACAGGTAGTAGGTGACCACCGCGCCGGTCATGGGATTGGGCGCCGAATAACCGCCCGACGCGAACCCGTGCTTGTTCCAGAAGTGCCAGTTCACGGCCGGTGCCATGGGGAAGAGGCGAAATTCGCTCTGGGCCAGTTCAACGCCGCCGCCGCTCTCTTCCAGCGCAGTAATGTCATCCATCACAAACAATCCGCGGCCGTGCGTGGCCACCACCAGGTCGTGGGTCTTCTTGATGAACTTGATGTCATAGACCGGCGCGGTGGGGAAGTTGGACTTCAGTTGCGTCCAGTGCCCGCCATCGTCGGCCGAGGTATACAAGCTGGTGTCCGTGCCCAGCACCAGAAAGCCCTTGCGGTTGGGGTCTTCGCGGACCACGCGCGCTGGATCGTCCTGCGACACGCCTTGCCCGATGGGAATCCAATTCTTGCCGCCATCGTGCGTCTTGAAGACGTAAGGCTTGTTGTTGTCCACTTCATGGAAGTCCACTGCGATGTACGCTCCGTTCACGTCATGCGGAGAAGCTTCAATCTGCTGCAGGCGCCCCCACGGCGGCAGTCCGGGGATGGCTGCCGTGACGTTGCTCCAGTTGGCGCCGCCGTCGTGCGTGACTTGCACCACGCCGTCATCGGTGCCCACCCAAATGGTCTTGGGATCAACCGGAGAGATGGAGATGGAAAGAATCGCGCCGAACGTTTCCGCGCCGCTCATGTCCAGCCAGATCGGGCCGCCGCTCGGCTCCTGCTTGGTTTTGTCATTGCGCGTCAGGTCCGGGCTCACCGGAGTCCAGTGCGCGCCGGCGTCGGTGGAGTGGAAGAGCACGTTGCCGCCGACGTAGAGCTCGTTGGGCTCGGTCGCCGAAACCGCAATGGGCGACGTCCAGTTGAAGCGGTATTTCAGGTCCGCGGGTTTCATTGCCTGCACGCCGAAAAGATAAGGCCGCACAAAGCTCGACATGCCGTTTTCCAGGCTCACCCGCTGGATGAATCCGTTCTGCGAATCGGCATACACCCTGTGTGTGTCTTTGCCGCGCGCGGGGACAATGTATTCGCCGTCGCCGCCCACCACCGTGTACCAGTCAAAGCCGGTGATGCCGCCGCGACTCAAGCTGTTCGATGGGCCGCACCAGCCGTTGTTGTCCTGCAGGCCGCCGCACAGGGTGTAAGGAGAGCTGTCGTCCTCGGCCACCATGTAGAACTGCTCGATTGGCAGATTGTCCAGGTAGCGCCAGGTTTTTCCGGCGTCCGAGCTGATGTACACCCCGCCGTCATTGCCGTTGATGATGCGGTTGGGGTCCTGAGGATCAATCCACATGGCGTGATGGTCCACGTGCACGCCCCGCGACGTTGGCCGCGCGGTCTTGCCGCCATCCTCGGAAAGCATGATGTTGAACGAGAGGAAATAGATCTTGTTCTCTTCATTGGGCGCAACGCGCAGCTCGCTGAAATAGAACGGGCGCGCCGAGAGCTGATGGTTGTTGCTCACCATCTTCCAGTGGTCGCCCAGGTCGTTGGAGTCGTACAGCACGCCCTTTTTGTTTTCGACGAGCGCGTAAATGTGCCGTGGGTTCGAAGGCGCCGCGCCCAGGCCGACGCGTCCGGTAGCTCCTTCGGGCAGGCCTTCGGTCAGTTTCTTCCACGTTGTGCCGCCGTCCACGGAACGGAACACGCCGCCGCTGGGGCCGCCG
>JBGPLR010000373.1:0-4133 GCA_041486545.1 Terriglobia bacterium | reverse complement strand
GGCCGCAGCGCCGAATCAAAACGCACCGGCGCCACCAGCGAGCCGCGCCGCGACGTCACGCGGACTTTTTCGCCTTCGCGCAACTGGTAAAGCAGGCCGTCTTCGGGCGAAACATCCAGGGCTTCATCGTGCCGCAACGGTGACGCATATTTTCCGCTCTGCACGCCGGTATTGTAATCATCGAGCCTGCGGCCGGTGGTCAGGCGGATGGGATATTGCTTGTCGAGTTGGTCCACGGGCGGTTCAAACTCCACTACGCTGAACGGCGCGCGCGGGCCAATCAGCGGATCGGCCCACAGGCGGCCGTGAAGGAACATTTCTCCAGGGTGCTGCTCGTCATAGCACGGCCACTGAATGCCGCCCAGTTCTTCCAGACGGCGGTAACTCATGCCGCCGTGCATTGGGCTCAACGGGCGCAACTCGTTCCACAGCGCTTCGGCATTGGGAGTGCCCCAATCGTGGCCCAGCCGGCGCGCCAGATCGAAAATCACTTCAAGATCGTCGCGCACACCGGCCGGAGGCGGCACCGTGCAGCGTACGCGTTGCACACGGCGCTCGCTGGAGGTGACCGTGCCTTCGCTTTCGAACGCGCCGGCGGCGGCAGGGAGCACCACATCAGCCATCTCCGCGGTCTTGGTGTAGAACAGGTCTTGGACCAAAAGAAATTCCAGCCCGCCCAGCAGCTTGAGTGCGCGATTGCGGTCGGCTTCTGAGTCGGCGGGATTTTCGCCCAGCACGTACAGCGTCTTGAGCTGGCCGTGCTCCATGGCCTCAAACATATCGCTCAGATTCCAGCCGCGCTTAGGATGGATCTTTGCGCCCCAGGCTTTGTCGAACTTGGCGCGCAACTCGTCGTTCTCCACGTGCTGGAAGCCGGGAAGCCGGTCAGGGATGGCGCCCATGTCGCCGCCGCCCTGTACGTTGTTCTGCCCGCGCAGCGGATTTACGCCGCTGCCGTAGCGGCCCACGTGGCCGGTGAGAATCGCCAGGTTGATGAGTGCCACCACGTTGTCCACGGCGTTGTGGTGCTCGGTGATGCCCAGGGTCCAGCAAAGCTGGGCGCGCGGCGCCTTGGCGTAAGCATGAGCGGTCTTGCGGATGGCCTCCGCGGGCACGCCGGTCTCGCGTTCAGCGCGTTCCAGAGTGTATTTCTCAACGTGGGCTTTGTAGGCGTCAAATCCGCTGGTAGCGTGCCGGATGAACTTTTCATTGGCCAATCCGGCGGCGATGATTTCCCGCCCCATGGCGTTGGCGAGAGAAATATCAGAACCCACGTCCAGGCCCAGCCAGAGATTGGCCCACTGCGCGGAGCTGGTGCGCCGCGGGTCCACCACGTACAACTCAGCGCCGTGATGGATGCCTTTCAGCAGATGATGGAAAAAAATCGGATGCGTTTCCCGCGCGTTCGATCCCCACAGCAGGATGACGTTGGTGTCTTCAATCTCGCGATACGCGCTGGTTCCCCCGCCGGCTCCGAATACCGCCGCCAGACCGGCGACGCTGGGAGCATGTCAAGTCCGGTTGCAGCTATCAATGTTGTTCGTCCCCATAATGGTGCGGACAAACTTTTGCGCCGCATAGTTCAGTTCGTTGGTGGTCTTGGAGCAGCTGAACATGCCAAAGTCCCGCGGATCTTTTTTCGCGATGGACTTGCGGAATGCCTGGGCGACCCGATCCATGGCTTCATCCCACGTTGCGGGACGATGTGAGCCGTTTTCGCTTGCGTCATTTTCGCGGACCAGCGGCTGCGTCAGCCGGGCTTTGGACATTGCCATGAGGGTTCTCCCCTACAAGTGTCTATGGATCGAGTGGGCGGGGTCAAGGATGGATTGCGAACAACGCGAGGGCAGGTTCCGCAAACGTAACTCGTGCTAAGTAACTATTCCGGCTCGGCTACAACTTCTTGTGAGTAAAGGAACGCTTACCTTCGGCATAGGTTGAAACTACCTGCCCGCTGCCACGCAACCTGTATTTGTAGGACAGCAAGCCTTCCATGCCTACGGGGCCGCGCGCGTGCAGCTTGCTGTTGCTGATGCCGATTTCCGCGCCCAGGCCGTAGCGGAAGCCGTCAGCAAAGCGGGTGGAAGCGTTTTGAAAAACGCTGGCGGAATCCACTTCGTCCAGGAACTGTTCCGCGGCGGCGTTGTCTTCCGTGAGAATGCAGTCGGTGTGGCGCGACCCGAATTCGTTGATGTGCTCAATGGCTTCGTTCAGGTTGCGGACCACCTTGATGGCGATCTTTAAATCACTGTATTCGGCGTGCCAGTCTTCTGCGGTGGCAGGAACAATCTTGAGGTCCGCGCACATCTGCTCCGTCCGCGTGCAACCGCGTACTTCCACCCCGGCGGCTTGCAGCGCCGGAACTAGAACCGGAAGGAACCGGCGCGCAACCTCCTCATGCACCAAAACTTTCTCGGCGGAATTGCAGGCCGCCGGGTATTGCGTTTTCGAGTCGAGGATGACGCCGGTGGCTTTGCTGAGATCGGCGGCGCGGTCCACGAAGATGTGGCAAATGCCGCTGCCATGCCCCAGCACAGGAATCCGGCTGTGCTGAAAGACAAAGTTTACGAATTCGGTGGACCCGCGCGGGACCACCAGATCAATCTCGCGTTCCATCTCCAGGACCTGCATGATTTCGGCGCGGTCTTCCAGAAGGCAGATGGCGTCGGGCAGTGCCGGGCTCTGCGCGGCCAGCGCATCGCGCCAGACGGCAGCCAGGACGCGGTTGGTGAGTTTGGCTTCCACGCCGCCCTTCAGCACCAGACCGTTGCCGGTCTTGATGGCCAGCGAACCAACTTGAGGAATCACGTCCGGGCGGGACTCAAAGATCACCGCAATCACCCCGAGCGGGCAAGGAGCTTTCTGCAGGATGAGCCGGTTGTCGAGCTCGGTAGTAGAAAGCACGCTGCCCAGCGGGTCTTCCAGTGCGGCCACATCGCGGACGCGCTTGGCCATCTCCTTTACGCCGTCCTCGCTGGTCTTCAGGCGCTTGGCGAGGGCCGGGGAGGCGTCGCCGGACGCCGCGAACGCGTCACAATCTCTGAGGTTGGCGGCCAGGATTTCCGCCGAACGTGCGGTAATAAAATCCGCTGCCCGCACCAGAATACTGTTTCGTTCGTAGCCGGGAAGACGGGCCAGCGTGCGCGCCGCGCGGCGCGTGGCATGGACCTGGGCTTTCACGTCCTTGGCGGGTTGCGCTGCGATGGGTTCATGCACGGGATTGTTCCTTCCCTGAGAATATCAGGAAGTTTTCCCGGCGTACCAGCACGCCTTTGGCCGCGGCGCCGGAGGAAAGCGAGTCAGTGATTTCATGGCTGCCGCATTCGGCGATGCCCCGGCCAAGGGCCGCGCCGTCCGCGTCCACCACGGCGATGACCTGGCCGGAAGAGAATATGCCTTTGCAGGCGATGACGCCGGAAAGCAACAGGCTGGCGTGTCCGTTGAGCAGGGCTTTGCAGGCGTTGGCGTTGATGGTGACCTGTCCGCGCACACTACTGGCAAAAGCCAGCCAGCGGCGCTTGCCGGCCAGGCGTTGCGTGCCCGGCAGGAAAAGTGTGCCGGCATTTTCCCCGGCAAAAATACGTTCCAGGATGCGCGGGGCCCGGCCGTTGGCGATGACCACCAGCCCTCCGGCCTGCATGGCGATTTCCGCAGCGTCGAGCTTGGCGGTCATGCCGCCGCGCCCGGTCGCGGATTTTCCGCTGGCGGATTCGCGGATGGCCTCCGTAACTTCGGTGACCACAGACACCACGTCACCAGGGTCAGGCGCGCCGTCCACCATTCGCAGCAGGCCCTCAACGTTGGAGAGCAGGATCAGGGCCTGCGCGTCCAGCTTGCTCAGTACCAGCGCGGCCAGGCGGTCATTGTCGCGAAACACCGGCGCTTGCTCGGTGTAAATATTGGTGACCGTATCGTTTTCGTTGACGATGGGGATTGCTCCCAGTTTCAAAAGCTTTTCAAACGTCTGGCGAAGAATGAGATAACGGTTGAGGTCGGTAAAGTCATCTTCGGTCACCAGCACCTGCGCAAGTTTCAGCCCATGCGGTTGAAACACTTCGGCGTAGGCTTCCATCAGCTTGCACTGGCCCACGGCGGCGCAGGCGCGGTTAACGCTGGCGTCGCGCAGGCGGCTG
>JBGPLR010000372.1:0-4151 GCA_041486545.1 Terriglobia bacterium | reverse complement strand
GTGGACCCGCTGTATGGAGCGCGGCTGACCGGCAAAGTCGGGCCGTGGGCCATTGGGACCTTTCTCTCCAACGACCGCGCGCCGGGCAAGAACGTGATCGCCAGCGACGCCCTGGCAGGACGCGACGCGCTCATCGGCGTGGTGCGCGTGAACCGGGAGTTCGGGAAAGGCAACAGTGTTGGGGTGATCTATACCGACCGCGAACTGCATACGGCGCCCGGCAGTTTCTGCACGCTTACCGAATGCTCCGTGGGATTCAACCGCGTAGGCGGAGTGGATACGCGCATCAGGATCAACCAGAACTGGCAGATGACCGCCCAGGCCGTGACCAGCGAAACCAAGTTTAGCGACGGGACCCACCAAGCCGGCCCGGCTTACCAGGTGTATGCCGAACGCAGCTCGCGCAAGATGGAATTCAATACCATGTACCAGGACATCGCCGCGGGGTTCAATGCCGACCTTGGTTTCGTGAACCGGACGGACATTCGCCGGTTCAGCAATTTCGCCAACTACAGCTGGCATCCGGAAGGCAAGCACCTTGTGTCACACGGTCCACGCGTGTTCGAGCTGGCCCTGTGGGACCACAACGGCACGCGCCTGCACTACCATTTGAACCCCGCTTACGAGTGGGATTTCCTGCGCAATAGTTTCATCAGCCCATTCGTGTTGTGGGAGCATGAGCGCCTGCGTCCGGTGGATTTCTCCACCTTGACGGCCAACCAGGATTACCCGCACTGGGTGGGCGGAATTGCTGCCGGCACGCAGTATTTCAAATGGCTGAGCATCAATGCGGAAATGGATTGGGGCACGGCGACAAACTTTGTACCGCGCAACGGCCCGCCCATACTGGCCTACCAAAATACGGGTTTCCTGCGCGCGGTGGTGCGCCCGGCCAAAGGCCTGACGGTGGAAAACACTTACCTGATGGTCCGCCTGCTGGACCAGAACACCAACCTGAACATCTTCAACAATCACATCATCCGGTCCAAATGGAATTACCAGTTCACCAAAGAGTTTTCCCTGCGCCTGATCGGGCAATATGTAACCACCATCGCTAATCCCGGGCTGACCACGCTGCAAAACACCAAGTCCTTCAACGGCGACGTACTGTTCACCTACCTGCTGAACCCCGGCACCGCCATCTACGCGGGCTACAACAGCAACCTGCAGAACCTGGACCGCTCCCTGGCGTCCACCCCGGACGGCCTGCTGCGCACGCGGAATTCGTTTCTCAATGACGGGCGGCAGGTGTTTGTGAAGATATCGTATTTGTTTAGGTACTGAAGAGCAGTCAGCCGTCAGCCGTGATGAGCTTGGGCAGCAATGCTCTCAAGAGGCTTAGTTCAGCTGCTTCAGTTTCCCTAGTAACGCAGCCTGTTCTTGTTTTAGGCGTTTGAAGCAGGCCTCTGCATAGTCCAGCAGATCGGGCGGGAAATTTACTTTAGAAGTGTTCTCGCTGAAGTCACCTTGCCCCCATTTCTTGAGCACGGGTTTGTAGGCAGCCACATGGGCACAGAGCACTAATAAGGGAGACGCCATCTCATCATCCAGGAAGAGATCGGCGTTCTCGACAATAATCTTTTCCATCCTGAGGTTCAGGGGCATAAACACCTCGGACATCCACAGTCGCCAAGCATCTAACTCTTCCTCATTGGGTGGAGATGCGGGATCAAAAAACGCACCTCCCGCACGGCACGTTTGGCGAAATCGAACCCAGGCACGGTTGGCAGCTTGTGCTGCTGCATAGAGTGGCCCGTACAAAAGACGGAGTTGCTGGTTCACTCGCTCCAGGCGGTCTTTCCTTTGGGCTATTTTTAGATCGTTGTAGTACTTGGCGAGATATCCAAAGAAAGCAAGGAGAAATGCGGTGAACAACTGCGAAGAAAGCAGGCTGCGAATCATGCAAGACCCCTAACTCAACTTCTGCGCTGCCGAACATCTTATAACAAGACATTATCGTGTGAAACCCCTGCACTCGGTTCAAGCGGACAGTGCGCTTGATGCCAAAGGCCACGAAACTCGCAAACAATGAATGTTATGATCTCTCCACGGTATGTCCACGTCTGTTCGTTCCTTCGCCAAGATTAATATCGGATTGCGAATCGGCCCGCTGCGCGGCGACGGCTACCACGAGTTGCGCACCATCTACCAGACCATCGCTTTGTCCGACTTGGTCAGAGTAGATGTCACGAAGGGCGTGGGCATTGAGGTCCACTGCAAAGATCCGCGCGTGCCGGACGACGAGGCGAATACCTGCTGGCGCGTGGCTGACCGCGTGCTGCGCATGCTGAAGACGCGCGGCAAAGTCCGCATCACCATTGAAAAGAAGCTGCCGGTGCAGGGCGGGCTGGGCGCGGCTTCATCGAACGCTGTTGCGACCTTGCTGGGGCTGGAAAAAGAGCTGAAGCGTCCTCTGCCGCCGGAAGACCGCATGCGCATTGCAGCGGAGGTGGGCTCGGACCTGCCGCTGTTTCTTATCGGCGGGACGGTGCTGGGCACGGGCCGGGGCGAACAGGTCTACGCCCTGGAAGACCTTCCGGCGTTTCATTGCGTCATCGCCACGTCATCTACCGGAGTCTCCACTCCGGCGGCTTTTGCGGACTGGGACAAAAGGGCGGGCAAGGCGTCCGGCGGCGGAAAATTGACGGAAAACGAAGGCTCCGATAAAATAAACATGTTCAGTCAATCGGTTTATGGCTGGCTGAATGGCTGTAGTTTTTCCCCAACCGGTGTCCCAAGCAAAGGCTGGGACCGGGCCGAGGCACTGCTTCTCGACCTTGTCCGTACCGGGATAGAAAACGACTTTGAAAGTGTCGTTTTTCCTAAATATCCTGCTCTACGCGAGGTCAAACGTGTCTTGGAACGCACCGGGGCCAAGTACGTGTCGCTGTCCGGCTCGGGGTCCACGATGTATGGGCTCTTCCTGGGAAAAGAACCAGCAGACAAGGCCGTTAAGTTGTTGCAGGACAATGACATTTCTGCACAGGCCACGCTGACTTTGCCGCGGGCACAATATTGGAAGGAAATTTTCTCGAGGAAGTAGGGAAGAATCGCCGGAATCGCGCGGGATCGCCGACATCGCACGAAATCGGAAAAACCATCGGACGTGGTGGTAAAGTTTGGGTATTGGGCCGTCGACTAATGGTAGGTCGCGGGGATCGCCGGAATCGCGCGGAATCGCCGACATCGCCGCGATCGGAAGACGCGGCAGGTGAGTGGAGCGTTGAGTTTTGATGTAATGGGCCGTCGACTAATGGTAGGTCAAGTGCCTTTGGAGCACTTTGTCTAGGTTCGAATCCTAGCGGCCCAGCCAACATCATCGGGTGATCTGGCGATCGGGTCATCGGGTGATCGGGAGGGTGAGCCGAACGGTGAGCGCTGGATCGCGCGAACCTGAGGCGAGGGCGAAGTCGCTTGCGATGGAGCCCTTGGAGTAAAGCCTCCTAGCGGCCCAGCCAGATTTGAGATCGCCGGCATCGCGCGTGATCGCCGGCATCGCCGAGATCGGGAAGTCGAACCAAACCGGTCGGCGAAGTGCGCGAATGACAGTGGGGACGAAGTTCTTTGAAGTCGAAGAAGTGGCAGTATAGGCGAGTGAGGTAATTCCTGGGTCCTTGTGCGGGTGAGCCGAACGGTGAGCGCTGGATCGCGCGAACATGAGGCGAGGGCGAAGTCGCTTGCGACGGAGCCCTTAGAATCAAGGATCTCAAACAAAAATCCGTTGTAAGCCAACCAGCTTCGAACGGGTGATCACTATGGCAACGACAATCACACCACCGGAAAAGACCGAGAACAAGCCTGCAAAGACCCAGCAGACTCAGCCCAAGACTGAGAACCGGGCGCGTCCGCGCTCCGATGACAGCAAGTTCAAGATCTTCTGTGGCACCGCCAATGAAGCGCTGACGGACGAGATTTGCGCCTTCCTGGGAATTGAACGGGGCAAGGCCACGGTCACGCGCTTCTCGGATGGCGAAGCCTACATCCACATTCAGGAGAACGTGCGCGGCGCGGACGTGTTCGTGGTCCAGCCTACCTGTTTCCCGGTGGATGAGCATCTGATGGAGTTGCTGTTGCTGGTGGACGCGCTCAAGCGCGCCTCCGCCCGGCGCATCACCACGGTGATTCCTTACTACGGCTACGCGCGCCAGGAC
>JBGPLR010000371.1:0-4175 GCA_041486545.1 Terriglobia bacterium | reverse complement strand
CTTGCAGTCTCATTCCAACTTACGTATCGGCCCCACTGGAGGATCGAGAAGCGGCCAAAAGCTAGCGACTGAGCCGGCTGCTTAATTCGCTGAGTTGGTTTGGGCGGCCAGCTTGGAGGCAATCAGCGCGGTAAATTCCCGCGTGCGAACATCCCATGTGCTGTCACGGACAAAAGCCTGTCGGCGCTCACGGTCCTCCGGAGCGTCATGCGCTAAGGCGTCGTCAATAGCATTGATGAACTCTTTTGTTGATCTGTAAAATCGGACTCCTGGTGCATCGCGATACTCATAAAGGGGCGCCATGACAACCGGCTTGCCAGTGGCCATGTACTCTCGAACTTTGATGGCGCTTCCGTAGCTGGTGAAGACGCTGCTCAACTTCCACGGCAGGACACAAATATCAAAATGCCGAATGTATTCCGGTAGTTGCTGATACGGCCTTGGACCCAGAAAATGGACATTTGGCGCGTTCACGACAGTGAAATTTGAGCGCAGGCCGATGAGCACCCAATGCCAGTCGGGCCGGAGTTTGCTGACTTCCTCAATCAATGGCACGTCCATGACAAAATCCATGGCGCCAAAGTAGCCGAGAATGGGCCGGGGAATACCGGATATCTCCGGCGCAGTTTGCCCGGCCTCCCGGGCAAAGTGATCAAAATCCACTGCCTGCTGAAGAAAATATTTCTTGGATTCCGTGGCCTCCTCAAACAGCTTTCTCCCCGAGTACACCACGATATCCGCCATGTCTTTCAATCGGCGGTCGAATGCACGAACAACGTCCACCCTGAGGGCGCTATCTTCGTTGGCGTCATATTTATCAGAAACCTGGTAGAGCGTCAGCTTTCTAGTCAGCTTGTCGACGACCACGGCGGCTGAGGGAATGGCTACCCATACGATCGGTTTGGAGAGGTGGCACAGCCACATGGCCAGTCGAATTTGTGCGAACAAAAGCCAGCCGTTCAGCATCTGGGCCCAGCGCGGTCCGTAGATGGGCACATTGATCGGCGTCATCACATAGAGGCCCTCCGGCGCCTTGCGCAACCACCGTGCATAGCTCCGCAACTTTCGCCGAACTTTCAAGAAGAAGTCAGGATTAGAAAGGCTGGGAAGGCCCATGCTCAAAGAATTTATGAAAAGAACGCGATTTCGCTTTGCCAACCGCTTCAGGATGTGATTCTTGGAATGCGGGTGGTGATACCACCAGTCTTCGCCAGCGAAACAAACAATGGACTCTCCCGAAAGGCCGAAGTCGTCCATCATGTGCCTTCATCCCAAGAAATGCTTGTGAGGAATGACACAGGAAGTTTCGCTGTTATGGTGACACGGATTTTGCTGGATGGAATGCAGGTGCCATAGACCCAGGACACCGCTCCCGGCTCTTCGGAGATTGTGAGCGAACCTTGGGCCTTCACAACAAGGTTAATGCTCTGGGTGCCTTCGAGAACACAGCTTACAACGCCGTCCTGAGACAGGAGGCTGGCAGCCTTCCAGCCGGGGCCAATCTGAAAATGAACATCGAGACGATGCTGGCCTTGTCCTGTCAGTTGATCCTCGATCTCAATGGTGTTGACGCCGGTCCAGCGGACCAGCCGAGTGTGGACGACCTTTCTGTCGGCATAGCCAAAGTGGGACGCCTGCAGCCCCGGCGTGCCGGACGGATACTCAGTCTGGATCTTGCTGACATGGGCTTGATTCCCTAAAGAAAAAAACCCCATGCGCGCATCGGGAATGCGGTTCTGCTCTTCTCCGTCGACAGTAACCGTATTGTGGGCCCGAGTAGATCGGAATCGGTTGCGCATCTCTCCGTCCCGCGTGTAACAACCCGTTCCAGCGTCACACAACACCTCCTTTCCGTCGATCCGGACTAATACACTGAGCTTGTCATTGTGCGTATGAGTACCTTTCCCTCCGATGCCGTTGGGTATCGCGAGAAACAAGAGGTCGTTTTTTCCCTGCCGTGATACGACAATTCCTGAATTGGGGAAGACGGTCTGATGCACGTCAGACCGTTGGGTTAGGTCTTCAGGCTCTGAACTTACCGCCCTCGGCGTCAAAGCGTACCAGGGACAATCCAGCGTTGAGCCGCTGCTTCCATGTCCTAGGAGCGCCCTTCCCAATCCGAGCAAACCGCTTACCCGCAGGGAATCTCTTTTCGATCGCGGCAGATTGGCCATCTGTTCCAGGTCGTCCCCGACAAAGTCGACTCGCCCGTCATCACAGTCCCCAATATGGGGGAGCCTTCCCGAAGAATCAGCCAAGCCCTCCATCCACCCAAACATTTTTCGCAGTCTATCAACAAAGCTTTGCGCTGGAACAACTCCCTCGGCGCGCATTAGTTGGTAAGCCGTTAAGAACATCTGTGCGACAAGGACGTGATAACCGCTCGACGCCTCATAGTTGCCGCCATCCTCGTATACATGCAAGAGAATCTCTCGCTCGAGCAGCGTGCGGTAGCGACGACGCCGGCCCGGCATCCCCGGGCCCTCCAGGAACACCGACAGCGCGTACAACCCCAGAATATTACTAAGATAGTGATTGCCGCGCACAATATGTGAGAACTCCAAATGTCCCTCGATGAACAGCAAATGCAGCCAGAGGGAACGCACTAGGCCCTCCTCCCACTGTTTTTCATCGTCTGCCAAAGGCGACATAAGGTTCGAAAGGAAAAGCATGCTCAAAGCGCGAAGGGCTGCCTCCATCGCGATCATCCAATTCGGGCCTTCACAAATAGGGTTGCGGCGGATCCAGTCTTCCACGTAATGGCGCGCGGTCTCGCGGTAAACTGGTTCGCGCTTCAGGTGGTACGCCTTCCCCAGAATAGGCAAAAACTGCAGGCGGGAGAGCTCCCATGGAACTTTCACATCGGATCCATCGAAGCGAACTGTCGGTAGCAAATGGCTGGGCTCCATCGGCCATTCCTTCCCGGCAATAAAATCCCTGTTCCACAGAGGCGCACGTCCGAGATCTTGTGTGTCGTAGCTCAGAAATGGGATTTTCCCCTGGCATATCCCATCCGCTAGTTGCAGAATCACCTTGCGCTGCTCGTCGCTGACGTTTTCTGGGATGGGCTGATAATAGGGCACCATCCGAATCCGCACCGGAGTCGTTGTCTTCGCGACTAGGCGAAGGAAATTGTACTTGCGCCAACGGCGACTTGCCCGCCAGGCAATTTCTCTGCCTAGGGTCAGCGGGGACTGCCGGCGAACGATCTGAAAGATATTACCCAGAGTTCTCAATTTGTGCGTTCTCGAATCTCCGCAATCGGCGTGGTTGCCCCGACCAAGAGGGCGATGAGTTCACAGGACTAGTTCAGCCGACTACTTGATCGCAATCAGCGTGATAAACCAGCCCCACTCATCCGGCAGGAACTTCGCGATCCAATGCGGAATCGGACGCGTGTCATAGATGGTCAACACATGTTCCGCATGAAATTCCTGAAATGCGGCAAACAACGCCCTGCATTCCTTCACGGTATAGGCCTTGGTTCCGGGGCTCTCCACGTACCGTGCCAGCATTTGCCGGAAACTCATCCATGGCCGACCACGAAGCAGCGCAAACCAGATCCAAGTCTTCAACACCTTCAAGGAATAGCGGCCATACATCATGCCCATAAACGCGCCCCCGGGTTTCAGCACCCGCCTGATCTCCGCCACCATCAGCTCCGGATGTTCCGAATGGTGGATCACGCCCCAGGAATAGACCAGGTCGAATGACGCATCAGGAAACGGCAGGCGTTCGGCATCCACGCGCTGCAGTTCGGAAGTTAGGCCATAGAGCGCCAGCCGCTGGCGGGTCATTTCGACCGCAGCGTCCGTCAAGTCCACACCGTAACATCGAAGTCCAGCGCGCGCCCACTGCAGGTGGTCCGTCCCGGCTCCCACGCCGATCTCCAGCATCTTCTTCCCGTGGTGACGGGTAAATTGCGCTACCGCATGGATGAAAGGCTCTACGCGGTAGCGGTACTCTTCGATGCGCTCGAAATACTCACGCGTGGCCGCCTGGGCATCCCCTGTCACCTTTCGCGCAGTCCCGCAGGGTTCCTTCTCCCAGTACTCTCTCACGCTCTCGTTCATCGCCGTGCTCATTTGTTATGTCCCATGCTCTCCTCACTCAAACTCGCTAAATCGCGGCTGCGGGATGCTTTTCCAGTGGCTTGACGGCGGGCCTTCTGCGAT
>JBGPLR010000370.1:0-4175 GCA_041486545.1 Terriglobia bacterium | reverse complement strand
TCGCGCCGCCGGTCTCAGCGTGACCGATATTGCCGACGACCTGCCCATCCAGTCCGTCACCACCGGCAACGCGTTTGCGATGGTTCCGGTGAAATCGTTAGCGGTGCTGCAGAACCTGGCGCCATCATGGACAACCATGGGCGCATACTTGCAGAAGACTGACGCCAAGTTCTTTTATTTCGTCTCCCGTGAAACCCTCAACCCGCAAGCCCGCCTGCAGGCGCGAATGATTTTTTACAACGGTGAAGACCCGGCCACAGGGTCGGCAGCGGGACCGTGTGCTGCATGGGCGGTGCAATACGGCGTGGTGCGTCCGGAGGAGCAGGCGCTCGTTGAGCAGGGCGTGGAAATGAAGCGGCGCAGTAAGATCTACATCAGCGCCGGCAAAGAAGGTGACCAAGTTGTTAACGTCCGCGTCGGCGGTCACGCGGTGGAAGTGACGCGCGGCGAAATGTTCTTGTAAGCGCCAGCGCGCAGCGGTAGATTTTGCGCGGTGTTCGGTCGCTGGCGTGCAGTCAGCGTCCCGCGAAAAAAATCTTTACTGTTGGCGTTCAGGGTACTTTACACGACTCGTCCGCGCGCCTATGATGCCAAGAGTTTTTGCGAACAAGAAGTCTTGCAGTCGCCCAGCCAAACAAATTAATCATCCGTAGCGGCGTGCGCTAAAGTCCTATGGAGCCAAGCGAGCATTGGGGAAAATCATGCGTCCAAAAAAGACAATTCTGTGTGTTGACGACAACGAACAGTCGCTTTCCATTCGAAAGCTCATGCTGCAGACGCGCGGCTACCGCGTGCTGGCTTGCACCAACAGCTCACATGCCCTGGAAGTTTTCCGCCGCGGCGGAGTAGACCTGGTCCTGAGTGACCTCTTGCTGCCCGGGCTGGACGGCGCAACGCTGGTGGCCAGAATCAAGGACTCTTCTCCCGAGACGCCCGCCATACTTTTTTCCGGGAAGATCAAGGCCTACGAGAAAGAAACCCGGGCGGACCTGTTTCTCCCCAAAGGCATGTACGCTCCCATGGAACTGCTGGAGCGCATTCGTTTGCTGCTGGTGAAGAAACGCGGGCCCAAGCGGAACGTGGAAGTTGCGGCGCAAAGGATTCCCGCCGCCTAGCCGGGCCGCAAACAATGTCGCGCTTTGCCGCTCTTTGACCGGAGCCTGGAAACGGACGCTCTGATAAGATCAAAGAGTCCGTGGCGCCTATCATCCAAGCTGAGAACGTAACCAAGGTCTACCGTATTGGCAAGGTGGACGTGCCCGCCTTGCGCGGCGTGAGCTTTTCCGCGGAGAAGGGCGAGTTTGTCAGCATTGTCGGCCCTTCCGGCAGCGGCAAGTCCACGTTGTTTTACATCCTGGGCGGGCTCGCGCGCGCCACCGGGGGGCGCGTGATCATTGACGGCGCCGATTTTGCCCAGCTATCGGACGCGCAGCGAACGGAGTTGCGCAAGCGCAAGATCGGTTTCGTGTTCCAGAAGTTCAACCTGTTGCCCACGCTCAACGCGCGCGACAACATCCAGATTGCGCGTGAAATTTCCGGCCGCAACGGCACAGACCGCGAGTTTTTTGACAAGGTGACCGAGATGCTGGGCGTGGCGGGAAGGCTCGACCACCGTCCTTCTGAGCTCTCCGGCGGTGAACAGCAGCGCGTGGCGCTGGCCCGCGCAATCATCAATCGTCCGGCAATCGTGCTGGCTGACGAGCCGACCGGCAACCTGGATTCAGAAAACTCCGCTATCGTCCTGAACATGCTGCGTGAAGCCAATCAGAAGTTCGGCCAGACCGTGCTGATGATTACCCACAATCCGGAAGCTGCCGAAGTGGGCGATCGCATCATCCATATGCGCGACGGCCACATCGTCACCGCGGACCAGGATCCGCAATGGGCGAGGCATTAGGGTTTAGCAGGCTTATTCCTTTTTGGTCCAGTGCCACGCGTCCCGTTTGCCTGGCGAGGACCTTCTAAAATGTTAGTATTTCGTGACCAGGTTTCGTCCGAATCCAAATGAAACTGTTTTGCAATGCTCCCAACCGGCGGATGTCTCGTTTTCCCCGCAGGCGCAGGCTGCGGTCTGCACCAGCATTTGCAGTGTTGTGTGGCATTGGCATGTTTTTGGCAACAAGCGCTGCAACAGATTTCTTCGGCGCTGCTGCACGCGCGCAGACGGCTCCGTCGCCGCCTGTAGTGGTTCAGCCGGGTGCGCCCGGTCAGCCGAGCAGGAGGCTGCCGCCGTCCGCGAAGGCAAAGCTGCCGCCTCGGTCGCCAGCGGAAGTGGTGTTCATGCAAGGCATGATCATGCATCATTTGCAAGCGGTGGAGATGACGGCGCTGATTTCGTCGCATTCGGAGAACAAAGAATTGCGTTTGCTGGGGGCGCGCATCAGTAGCTCGCAGTCAGACGAGATCAAGTTCATGAGGCGCTGGTTGGCAGCCCGTGGAGAACCAGTTGCGATGACGAGGGCGATGCCAGGAATGAAGGACATGCATACATCCGGCCATGCGATGGCGCTGATGCCCGGTATGCTTACAGCGGAACAGATGGAAGCGCTACGCAAGGCGAAGGACACTGAGTTCGACCATTTGTTTTTGACGGGGATGATTCAGCACCACCAAGGCGCTTTGACCATGGTAAAAGATTTGTTTGACACCGCAGGCGCGGGACAGGATGCCGAGTTGTTCAACTTCGCGACGGACGTGGACAACGGTCAACGGGCCGAAATCAGGATTATGCAGACAATATTAGAGAAAAAAACTCCAGAGGAGAAACAATGAACCGAGTGCCCAGTGTTGCTTTTCGCGTGGCGGTAGCTGCGATCATTTTATTTTTCGGTGTGAGCCGGCCGCAGGTACTAGCGCAGACGCCTACGCCCACACCGTCCGCGCAGGAGCCCGCGGCGGAAGAACGGGACCCGTTTGCTCCTGAGCCCGCTCCCACGCTATTGCCGGGCATGAAGGGATCGGATGCAAACGATCCGCGCGCAAAGCTGGCCCCGGGCCTCTATGACGCAGGTGAAGCGGCAATGGGCATGAAGCACGTTTTGCTTCTCAAGAAGCCCGGCGCTTTTCAACTTGGGACCGCTGATCCCGATGATCCAAAAGTGCAGAAGACGCTGGGTCAGCTCGGCATGACTGTTAACGCGAAGATGCCGAAGCCAATGCAGCTGGTGCGCGCGCAACTGGCTTTCGCGAACTCAGATGTTGCGTTCCAGGGAAACCACCTGTTTCAGGGAAATTTTTATGGCGTGAGCATCTTTGACATCTCCAATCCAGCCAAGACCAGGTTGCTGACTTCGCTGGTTTGCCCTGGCGGGCAGGGCGATGTGTCAGTGTATAAAAACCTGCTGTTCATGTCGGTTGAGATGGCAAATGGGCGTCTGGATTGCGGCACCCAGGGCTTTCCAGCGGGACCTCCCCCGACCCCAGAGGAGGAAAAAGGAGAGAAACGCCGCCCGCCCGCAGCACAAAAGGACCGTTTCCGCGGCGTGAGAATCTTCGACATTTCTGACGTCAAGAATCCGAAGCAAGTCGCGGCCGTGCAGACCTGCCGCGGATCGCACACGCATACCCTGGTGGTCGACCCGAAAGACAAGGACAATGTCTATATATACGTGTCGGGCACTTCCTTTGTGCGTCAGGCGGAAGAACTGGCGGGATGCTCAGGTGAAGAGCCTGACAAAGACCCGAACACGGCACTGTTTCGTATCGATGTCATCAAGGTTCCGGTAGCTGCCCCCCAGGACGCCAAAGTGGTGTCCAGTCCGCGGGTTTTTATGGACGCTCGGACGGGAGTGATCAACGCGCTGAGTAGCGGCGGCACGCATGGCCCAAAGGGCCCAGTGAAACCGAAGGACACGGACCAGTGCCACGACATCACGGTGTATTCGGCGATCGGGTTAGCGGCGGGTGCGTGCTCGGGAAATGGAATTTTGCTCGACATCAAAGACCCTGTAAATCCGAAGCGTGTGGACGCGGTGAACGATCCAAACTATTCGTACTGGCATTCGGCTTCGTTTTCGAACGATGGCAGCAAAGTCGTGTTTACGGACGAGTGGGGCGGCGGGTTAGGGGCGCGGTGCCGTCCAAACGACCCGAACAATTGGGGAGCGGACGCGATCTTTAGTGTGAAGGACGCCAAACTGACCTTCAAAAACTATTACAAGCTGCCGGCCGCGCAG
>JBGPLR010000369.1:0-4205 GCA_041486545.1 Terriglobia bacterium | reverse complement strand
CGCGAAAGCGCGCACCGCCTACCAGGACTTCCTCGCCCTCTGGAAAAACGCCGACCCCGACATCCCCATCCTCAAACAAGCGAAAGCCGAGTACGCCAAACTCCAATAAGGAAAGTTCCCAGCCCGCCTGGAAACGCCCAATGTGAGTAGTAGGTCAGTTTCCGATAACGCGACTACACCCCAAGTGGAATTACTTCCGAATAGCCCGTTATCCGGGAGTGGCTGCGATGTCTGCGCCCTCGCTGCGCTTGGCGTGGCGAGAAGCAGCCAAGCTGCCAATATGGCGGCAAGCAGTTTCATCCGGGGCCTCCTAAGGAATTGCGTTGGCAACATTTTCAGTCACCGTGCGCAGCTAGGGGTCTTCTTGCCTGGTCATACACTTCGCGGATAGCGTTGATCACAGTCTCCGGCTCGTCGAACTGGATGTATTCCGAGCTGTGGCGCGCGAATATCTGTCGCGCGTTGGCGGAGAGTGCGAGCCAGCGCGCCTGTGCTAGCGTGGTCTGCTGCTCATATTTCATATGGTCCGGCGTGTCCGCTGGCTTCGTCTCCAGGTGGCCGACGCCGTGGTTGCCGCTGGTGAGCACGCGAATGAGCCGCGAGCCAAACGAGCGCCGATGCTGCTGCAAGTAGGCTTCGTCCCGCGCCATCTGCTCCATCTCCGAAATATAAGCGTCGTACATCGCGACTTTGGTTTCCGCGATCTCCAACAGCTTGGCGTTCAATTCCGGTGACCATGCCGCCTCCGGCAAACCGCGAAAAAACTGCTGGGCACAGGTGTGTTGCGGCTGGCCGGGACGTGACCGCAACGCCGGCAACGGCTTGTGTTCGGCAATCACGTTACGACAGTCACGCAACTGAGAAACGATTGCCACGTTCCCTCGACGTTGCTCTTCCTGCATCGCCTTCGGCTCAACGTCGTTGGGGTCGGCGTCAATCAGGACCAGCCCCGCAACCTCGCGCATGTACAGGTCCGCAAAAATGCGTACGTTGTCGCCGCCAAAGGCGTGCCCCACCAAAATATAGGGCCCGGCGATGCCGGCACGATGCAGTGCGGTGTGTAGCTCCCCGGCGATGCGCATGCTCGTGCGCGGCATGGGACCCGGATCGCTAAACCCTGCCCCGGCACGGTCATAGCTGCACGCGCGCGTCCACTTTGCGATCTGTGGCTGCACCGTTGACCACGCGGGCGCCCAGTCTTCCCATCCGGAATCGAAGACCACCGTGGGCGAGCCGCTGCCCATGCAGTAGAGATTCAGCCGAAATCCGTTCACGGCAACGAGCTGGCCGGGTCGTCCGTAAACGATGTCCGCGGGAGCGCCGCCGCTCGCTGCCTCCTGACCGGAGATGGCTGTGTCTATACGTTGAGCGAAAGCCGTACGCGACGACAACAATGTGACGCAGGAGAGAAGTAATCGGCAAACGGCGAGGCACCTCACCGATGCGGAATGTAACCGTGTACCCCGTTTCACGAAATGACGCATTGCTGCTCGCCCCCTTTTCTACTACGTGTAGCGGTAATACTACTACGCTGTACGTTGCATTGCAATTGGGCGCAGCAGCCAGTGGAAAGTGAGCGACGAGGATTACGCGGTGGTCATCGCTTGACGATGAAACAGCAAGCCGTGTGTGCGATCGTTCCAAAGACACCCGCCACAGTGACAGCGGCAAATAGCGACGTCAGCAGCAGGCTTACCGCGGCGTGGGCTGCTTGTGGCGGCTCGGCCAGCCGGGCCAAGCGGTCGCTCAGATGCGATGAGGCTGTCGCTTGCAGAAACAGCGCTTGCTCGGGGACGGCAAGTTTGGCGAGCGCTGAAACCAGAGCTCGTCCGTGCGCACGCCGGATAACAGATTCATCGCAGGAGAGCTCGCGATAGAGTGCCATCCGCGCTCCCGCGACCCAGATGAGCGGATGGAACCACAAGGCGCACAGCGAAACTTCGTAGAGCAGGCGGATCAAATTGTCGCGTCTTTTTGCGTGGGCCACTTCATGAAGCAGCACAGCGTTCAATTCTTGTCGGTTGAGTAATCGATCGATGCCGATGGGAAGCAAGATACGCGGATACAGGACGCCGCCGACTGTGGGAGCTGGATGCCTGCTGTCGAAGCTCACAGGTATGCCATCTGCCACGAAGCTGGATGTCACATCATGACGGTCGGCAGGGACTTGAACCTCGCGACGCTCTCTGCGCAAACGCGAGATCAATCGCACGAGCATGGTAAGTGCGCCCGTTATCCATGTCACGGCCAGTACGAGCGCCGTCCGACCTTGTGTCATGTCCCACACCGGCCCGCCAATAGCACCGAGCGGTGCGGCCCACGCCAAGTGCGGCGCCCAGAGCTTGTCGATCCCCGCGCCTACCGGCACGACGAAATTGAAAACCGCCACAACCCAGATCCAATATTTCGTGGTAGCGCTGGCACCCCGGACTGATGTCAGCACCCAGGCTGCACAGCCGACAATCGATGCGTATAGCAGGTGGACGCTGAAGTAATACATCGCCCGGGCGATATGCTCATGCACGTTTCCCTCCATGACTGTGGCCGTTCTTATCACCACGAGCCGCACCCTGTAGCGTCTTAAGGTCCCGCAAGGTCAGGGCACCGTTCTCGAGCAGATTCGAGACGAGAAGACGTGGCGATCCGCCAAACAGGTCCAGCAAGTCGCGGACCAGCCTGCTGCGGTATTGGCTCTGATCGAGGGCCGGCTGGAAGAGCTGGGCATTGCCAATTTTCTTTACCTTCTTCAAAGCGCCCTTCTCCTCAAGTCTATAGACGAGCGTCTGGACCGTCGTGTAAGCGACACGTTCGTCCTCCGGGAGGCTTTCCAAGACCTCGCGCACCGACGCGGTCCCCAGTTTCCAGTACTGCTCCAGAATCCGAGTTTCGGCTTTGGAAAGACGCGGCTCTTTCATGATCTCCTACTTGCTCCGGCAATGCTACTACAAGTAACGGCACATTGGCTATCCTTCGTCTTCTGATCCAGGAGATGACATTGCAGGTCGGTATCGACAAACGCCCTTGTATGCGCAAGCCAAGTCAGTTCGTGGATTGTCGGCTACTCGGAACTGATCACCTAAGTCCCGATTAACGCGGTAGCCCGAAACTGACCAAATGCATCTTGACTTTCCCCAGATCCGTAGTATACTGATTATTAGTGAATATTTCGCTCAAAGCGCCGACCTTCGGCGCTTTTTTCATTTTCAACTGCATCACTGTTCGATGTAAGACCACTATTAACAATCACTTGCATGCTCCTGACGCCGTCTGCAGCGATCCAGAATCTCGTAACAGCAATAAAACCAATCGTTTACGAAATCTAGCGAGAAAACTGGGGGAGACCCGTCGACAAGAGGCCGATCCCTGGTGAGGGGCATCATGCGGTTGAAGCGCGTTCCTTTGTGCAATTCGACTCTTTGGAATCAGATACTTACAAATTGATTTCTTCGTAAGTCCTTTAGTTTTATATCCATATGAGTTGCCCCGGGGGGTGGGGGGTATTAGCACGCCAAAACCAAAACCAAGAGCGTCCAAGCCACTAACTCCTTCGGAATCAAAACGTTGCATCACGGAACGAGGTAACCATCATGGAATCATAACGTTGTACAAAACATACGGGAGGGTGGGGGAAGCCACCGCTGCCTCCTGAAATGACCTAGGTAACTCCCGGCGCGTCTGGGAGGTCTGCCACGGCCCTCTGGAACGCCCGAAAAAAAGAAGAGGCGCCCTCGCCAGAGAGCGCCCCCACGACTATGCCTACTACTATCCAAATTACGGCTTCGCGCCGCCCTGCGTCGCCCCGTTGTGCTTCTTGCGGTAGATGTTCTTCGACGCTTGGTTTTGTTCGTGGTTGACCTGCGCCTTTTCTCCCGTCGTCAACGTCCCGCCGTTAGCCTTGCGGTCCGCCGCGACTTGCCGGTTGATGCCTTTCTGCTGATTTTCCACCTTCGCCGTTTCGCCGGCCGTCAGCTGCCCGCTCTTGATTCCCTGGGCCACGCGGTCCTGCTGGTTCTCGCGGCGCTGCCCGACTTTGTTGTTGCCGTACTGCGCGGTGTTGGCGTTGTGCTTGTCCTTATAGATCTGATTCGACAGGTGATTCTGCTGCCCGTTAATTTTGACCTTTTCCGCCGCGGTCAGTTTTCCACCGTTGGCCGCACGGTCCGCTCGGGTTTCGCCATTGATCGCTGCTTCCTTGGTTTCCAGTT
>JBGPLR010000368.1:0-4210 GCA_041486545.1 Terriglobia bacterium | reverse complement strand
CGTTGGCGAGCCGTTTGCGGAGCCGCGAGTCCATCCGCAGCTGGCTGTTTTCCGGCCGCATGACCTGGGCCATGCTGGGCTATTGCGCCGTGGCAATTTGTTCCGCCGTAGTTTTCAACCCGCCGACCGGCGCAGCGGCGCGTGAGTTGATGCGCCTGGCTTCATACCTGTGCTTCTATTACGTGGTCAGCGATTGGGTCAGGAGTGACGAGGACATGGCCGGCGTAGGCAAGGCGCTGATGCTTTCGACGCTGTGTGTGGCCGCGTTCGGCTTCTATCAGGTTGCCGCCGGCGACTACTCACCCTTGTACGACGCGCTGTATCCCTTCCAGGATGAGTTCCTCAAGAACCCGCCGTGGTCGGGGCGCATCACTTCCTTCCTGAGCCACTTCAACGGGCTGGCCGGATACTTGAACCTGGTGATTCCATTTTGTATTGGATTTGCGTTGCGCGCCCGCGACGCTTTTTTGCGCCGGCTCAGCGTTGTGTGCTTCGTTTTGAGCAGCATCGCTCTTTTGCTGACCCAGAGCCGCGGCGGCCTGCTGACCTACGCCGGCATCCTTCTGTTGAGCGCATATTTTCTGGCGCCAACGCGCAAGCTGCGTCTTCAGTGGACGGGTGCGCTGTTGGCGATGGAAGCGGCGTGCGCGGTGGTTGCGGGTATGGTCTTTGAACGGCTTGCCGGCGTGGACCAGTTCACTGCGATTACTCGACTGGGAGTCTGGGCCGGCGCTGCCAGCGTTTTTGCCGGAGCACCGCTGGCGGGGATCGGTTTTGGTAATCTGCGGGAATCGTTGGGCGGCGTGATCGGCTTGCCGGAAGGCGCAGTCCTGGACGCCCACAATCTATATCTGGAACTGCTGTCAGAAACCGGAATCCTGGGGTTCGCGGCGTTCGCGATTTTCATGGTGATTGCGCTGCGACTGGCGTTGCGCGTGCGTCGCCGGGCCCAGGGAGTCATGGAAGGCGTGATTGGATTTGCCGCATTCGCCGGGATTGCCGGAGTGCTGTTGCACGGCCTGGTGGACTACATGTTTCACACCACGCCGCAGTTTGCCGCGCTGTTCTTTCTAGTGCTGGGCCTGTTGAACGCCGCGGGCTTTCGCCAGGAAGCAGAGCAGTCGTCCTTGCGTTCAAGTTGATTTGCATTACTAGCATTGATATGGACCCGTTACAGCAGCTCAAACGAAACTGGGAAGGATTCGCGCAGACGGACCCGTTGTGGGCCATTTGCACCGATCCGCAAAAGAAGAACAACCGCTGGAGCCGCGAAGAATTGTTTGAAACGGGGCGCGAGGAAATGGATATCGTGCTCGATTGTGTGCAGTCGCTGGGGCTGGAGCTCGACTGGGAATCACCAGCTCTGGACTTCGGGTGCGGCGTAGGGCGATTGACACGGGCCATGGCGAGCCGGTTCGTGGAGTGCTGGGGCGTGGACATTTCGCCCACCATGATTCGACTGGCGGAAGAGTACAACCGCGATCTTCCACACTGCCACTTCCTGGTGAACGAGCATGATCGCCTGAAAAAATTCCAGGAAGGCCAATTTGGCTTCATCTATACCAGCATTGTGCTACAGCACATTCCGGAGAAGTATGCCAAGAGCTACGTGGGCGAGCTGATCCGCGTGTTAAAACCCGGTGGCGTTCTGGTGTTTCAAATACCGGACCGCTTTCGCGCGGGGATGATCACGCTCATGCGGCACAAGCTGGCCCTGCGGTTGCGGCTCAAGAGGCTGACGGGCCAGGGAGACTTCGCGATGGACATGCACTGCATCGCCGAAAGCGCAGTGCGCCGGCTGGTCGAGCAAAACAACGCAAAGGTGCTGGACGCGAGGCTGACGAACTCCTGTGATCCTTCCTTCAGCGGCCACTTGCGTTACCTGGAAGAGGAACCGGCGCGAGGGTTTGTGAGCAAGCAATATTGCGTGGTGAAGAGCGCGTCCGGAGACAGCCAGCCATGAGCGGCGCAATGCGCGTGGGTTTTGACGCGCGCTGGTACAACGATTCCGGCGTGGGCACGTACGTGGCTGAATTGCTGCGGGCCATGGCGCCATTGCAGACAAACATGCATCTGGTGGTGTACGAAGACGCAGGCAACCCCGTGCCGGGATTGGAACGCTTGCCGCTGGAGCGGGTCCCGGTGGACGCAGGGAAGTATTCGCTGCGCGGAATGCGGGCGATGGCGCGGCGCTGCCGTGATGACCGGCTGGACGTTTTTCATAGTCCGTTTTATCTTTCGCCGTTACATGCGCCGTGCCCGGTGGTGGTGACCATCCATGACCTGATTCCGTTTCTCTTCCCCATCTATGCGTGGCCCAAGCGGCAGATGGTGAAAGCGGGGTACCGGAGAGCGGGACGCGTCGCCGGGGAAGTTATTGCCGTTTCGCAGCATACGGCCCGGGATGTGGAGCGAATTCTGAAAGTCGCTTCGGGACAAATTACCGTGGTTCACAACGCCTGTTCGCACGCCGAGTTTCGTCCTGAAGGCAGCGCTCCAGAACCGGAACGTTTGCGGGAAAAGTACGGGTTGAAGCAGCCCTACGCCGTGGCGGCCAGCGCGCGCAACTGGCGCACCAAGAACCTGGTGAGCGCCTTGCGAGCGCTGCAAATGGCGAGGGAGATTTCCGGCGTGAAGTTTCAGACTGCGGTGTACGGCGTGCGCGATGGACTGGATGCCGCGGGTGGAGAGACACGTTGGCCTCAGTTGAATCTGGTGCGAGTGGGGCACGTTTCAGCTTCAGAGCTGGCCATGGTGTACCGTCATGCGGAACTGTTTATCATGCCTTCGCTGTACGAAGGGTTTGGATTGCCGGTGGTGGAGGCAATGGCCTGCGGCTGTCCGGTGATCACCTCCAACGGCGGAGCATTGGAGGAGGTCGCGGGACAAGGCGCGCAGGTGTTTGAGCCGATGGACGTGGAAGGGATGGCCGCAGCGGCAGCAGGGCTGATGACCAGTCCTGCTCTGCGCAAGCGCTGGCGGCAGGCTGCGATCCGTCGCGCTGGCGAGTTTTCCTGGAACCGAGCGGCGAGGGAGACGATAGCGGTATATCATCGGGCGTATCGCGGCGGGAATTCGGAAAAACGCGCGTGACACACTCAGCGTGTTTTCATTGTGGAGCTTAAGTGCGAGTCGTAGCAACTGAAAGGCTGGAAACTAATTCGCGAGCCAGGTCGAGGGCTGGCGCACGCTTCTTGAAGCGCGCCGTGGATGTTACCGGCGCAGCGATTGCGATGGTCCTGTTTGCTCCGGTGATCGGGGTGCTTGCGCTTCTGGTGAAATTAAAGGATGGAGGTCCGGCGATTCATCGGCGGCGGGTGGTAGGGCTGGCGGGCGAGTTTGATGCTTTCAAGCTTCGCAGCATGCGCGTGGATGCCGACGCCGTCCTGCAGAGCGATACGAAATTGCGCGAAGAATTTGAAGCCAACTTCAAACTGAAAGACGATCCGCGGGTTACGCGCGTGGGGGCGTTCTTGCGGAAAAGCAGTTTGGACGAGCTGCCGCAGTTGTGGAACGTGCTGAAAGGACAGATGAGCCTGGTGGGGCCGCGCATGGTCACCCGCGCGGAGCTTGATAAGTTTGGCGACGCGGCGTGGATCTTTACCCGAATGAAGCCCGGACTGACCGGCTACTGGCAAGTCAGCGGTGCAACTAGCGCGACATACGAACAGCGCGTGGCCATGGAAGTTCACTACGTTAAGAACTGGTCATTGCTGATGGACTTGAAGATCCTGGCGATGACGCCGGCTCGAGTCATTCGCGGACCGAGGGCCTGCTGATGGCAAACATTCTGGTCACCGGAGGCGCCGGATACGTTGGTTCAGTGTGTTGCGCCGAACTGCTGCGTCAAGGGCACCGCGTGACGGTGGTGGATGATCTTTCCACCGGATTTCGCGATGCGGTCCCTGCGGGCGCGGAGTTCCATCAACTCGATATCGGCGACCGCGGCGCATTCCAGAGGGTTGTCCGGAGCAACGAGTTTGACGTGGTGTTTCATTTCGCGGCGAAAGCCCTGATTCCAGAGTCGGTGAGCAATCCGGGCGTGTTCTTCGATAAGAACGTTGCGGCGGGAATCATCATGCTGGAGGTGCTGCGCGAGGCGGGGATTCGAAACATTGTCTTTTCGTCGTCAGCCGCAGTGTATGGCGCGCCGGAGAAAGTCCCGATTGAAGAAGACAGTCCGCTGCGGCCTATGAACTCCTACGGGCTG
>JBGPLR010000367.1:0-4229 GCA_041486545.1 Terriglobia bacterium | reverse complement strand
CGCGCGGTCGCGTTTTCCGTCCTGCGTGTCAGCCGGAGCCCAGTCGGTGTAGTAGACGCCAAGTGTTGGCACGTACCATGTGCCTTGCTTCAGCATCTGGGCGATGGCCGCGTCGTCCAGCGACAAGCCATGCTCAATCGAATCGCATCCGCCGTCCAGCGCCCGATGCAGCCCGATCCCGCTGTACGCGTGGCAGGCCACGTGTTTCTCCTGCCCGTGGGCCTCGTCCACCACTGCCCTGATTTCATCCAGCGTCAGCGTGGGTTGCGCCACCAGGCGACCCTGTTTGTCCACCCACGAGCGGTGCGTCATGTACACCTTGATCCAGTCGGCGCCATTCTCAATCTGCTCGCGCGTGATCTTGCGCAGCTGCACCGGCCCGTCACCCAATTGCGCGCCTTTAGGCAGCGGCACGTCCGGGTTGTAGCCTTCCAGAGGATAGCCGCCGGTCACGGAGATGGCGCGCGTCACCACAAACAGCCGCGGCCCGGGGATATATCCGGCGTTGATGGCCTCTTTGATGCCCACGTCGCCATAACCGGCGCCTTCGGTCTCCACGTCACGCAGGGTGGTGAAGCCCTGCTCCATCGCGCGCCGTACGGAGACCGTGGCCCGCGCTGCCCGGTATGACGAAGGATGCTTCAGCAGTTGAATGTCATAGCCGCCTTCGGCCGGATCTTCCCCTTGCAGAAAGATGTGCGTGTGCGTGTCAATCAGCCCCGGCAGCACCGTTGCGGACGCGGCAAAGTTGATCACCGTGGCCCCGGCCGGCGGAGTGCCGCCCTCCGTGACGCTCTCAATCCTGTTGCCGCGGATGACGATCAGCACATCGTGCCGCGGCTTCGCCGACACGCCGTCAATCAGCGTGGCAGCTTTGATGGAGATAACTTTCTCCGCCGCGGGCTGCGCCTTCTGCGCAAACGCTGCGCTCAGACACAATAAGATCACTGCAAGAAGTGACAAGTGGCGTGACACGTTCCGACCTCCTCTGATCTAGCCCATATAAGAAGAACAAGCCAGATATGAATACGCCAGGCAGGCGGGTAATGCAAGAGCGTCATAGACACACTTCACCCGGTTCCCGCGCTTTCCGGATCAGTGTAATCAGCGTTAATCAGCGGTAAGGTTTTACCGTAACGCCCTCGCCACCGCCAGCATCTCATCGGCGCGCGCGCGTATACGTATGTCCTCGGTAAAGTTCGTCCAGCGCACGGTGCCGTTGGAATCCAGCAGAAATTCTGCAGGACGCGCGATGTCATGGCCCTCAGGCCCTGCGCCTTTGTGCAGCAGATCATAGCGCCCGATGACCTCTGCGCTGGGATCGGAGAGAATGGTAAACGTGTAGCCGGCTTTCCTGGCGAGATCGGCGGAAACCGAGGGTGGATCCACGGAAATGGCCACCGGCCTTACGCCCGCCGCTGCATATTCTTTCAGGTCTTTTTCAATGCCTCGTAACTCGAGGTTGCAGAACGGTCACCAGTAGCCGCGATAGAAAATCAGCAGTACAGCCTTGGGCTTCACGCCAGCCGATGCGGCTTGTGTTGCGGCCGCGGCGCTTTCACCATTGCCAGACGTCGGCGTCAGCAGTTGCGCCAAAGAAACTTGCTTGCCGGTGCTGTCGGTCAGCGTAAAGTCCGGGGCTTTCTGTCCGACTTTTGGCGCTCCCTCTGACTTGGGGATTTTCCGCGCCTCGACGTAGCTAAACACCGTGAGGCCGCATGCCAGCAACGCGAGTGTGCCCACCACTGAACTCAGGACCTTGCCACGATTCTGTGCGAAAGCTTTACGGATTCCCGCGGCCAGAAGAATCAGGGCTAGGCCGGCCAGCGCCAGGCTCAGCAGCGGAATCGCGCGCTCACCCGGTGGCCGCATGAAAATGACTAGATTGCTCAGGAAAGCCGCCAAAGCCAGCAGGAGCGCCAACAACGGCTTCCAGTTGCGCGACGGTGCAGTGATATCAGGCATAGGCGAAAAGTCTAGCTTCGAGGCACGAGAACGTCAATGTAGAGATGCAGTACGGCTGCGTCTCAATCGCCGAAGTCGTGTTCCTTCGGTTGGCGCAGCCGCACGGAAACCTGGCGCGTCATATACTGTCTGCGGACGATTCACCATCCCTCACACGGAGATGCCATCATGCCCCTCATCAATCATCAATTTCGCCTTGCATTACGGCCTGTCGGGCTGCCCAAACGCACGGACTGGAATTACACGGAAGAGCCGGTGCGTGATCCTGGCCCGGGCGAAGTCCTGATCAAATCTCTTTACATCTCGCTCGACCCCGCCATGCGCGGCTGGATGAATGAAGGCCGCTCGTATATCGAACCGGTGCAAATCGGCGCCGTGATGCGCGCCGGCGCCGTGGGACGCGTGATCGCCTCGCAGAACCCCGGCTTCGCCATCGGCGACCACGTGACTGGCATGCTGGGTGTGCAGGAATACGCCATCTCAGACGGCAAGGGTCTGAACAAGATTGATCCGAAACTGGCGCCGCTGCCTGTGTATCTCTCGGTCTTGGGCATGACCGGGCTGACCGCCTACTTCGGCCTGTTCGACGTTGGCCAGCTCAAAGCCGGCGACACCGTAGTCATTTCCGGAGCCGCCGGAGCCGTGGGCCTGGTCGCCGGACAGATCGCCAAAATCAAGGGCTGCCGCGCCGTAGGCATCGCCGGCGGTCCGGAGAAGTGCCGCTTCGCCGTGCAGGAAATGGGCTATGACGCCTGCATTGACTACAAGAATGAGGACGTAAAGGCCGCTCTGCGCCAGCACTGCCCCAAGGGCGTGAACGTGTACTTTGACAACGTCGGCGGCGAAATCCTGGACGCCGTCCTCGGGCACCTCGCCCGCGGCGCGCGCGTCGTGATCTGTGGCGCCATCTCCCAGTACAACTCCACCACCGGGATCCAAGGCCCGGCCAACTATCTCTCTCTGCTGGTCAACAGCGCGCGCATGGAAGGCTTTGTGGTCTTCAACTACGCGGCCCGTTACGGCGAAGGCATAAAAGAAATGGCCGGCTGGATGGCCGCCGGCAAGCTCAAGTCGCGTGAAGATATTGTCGAAGGTTTTGCCACGTTCCCGGAAACGCTGCTCAAATTGTTTCGCGGAGAGAACCTGGGCAAGCTGATGATTAAAGTGGCAGATTGACTTGGCCATCCAGCTCACCAAATTGACCTCTTTACGTCTGAAAACACAGGACTTGGAGCCCAGTTCTTCCTTCGCGGAAAAGATGTAACCAGATTACAATGGGAAGTATCAAAAGCTGGAAGCTAGAAGAAGGTTGAATGTCATCATTGCCATTGCCCCTGGCCGCGTTTGTGGCTGGAATATTTTCATTTCTCTCGCCCTGCGTGCTGCCGCTGGTGCCCGGATACGTGTCCCTGATCTCCGGGGCCACGGCTGAACAACTGGAGTCCAAGGACCCTAAGGTGTTCAGGACAGTGCTGTTGCACTCGGTCATGTTCATCTTGGGGTTCACGGTGGTGTTTGTGATTTTGGGGGCCGCGGCCACAAGCCTGGGCCACTTGTTTCGTATTTACAAAAAGCAGCTCTCCTGGATTGCCGGGATCGTCATCGTGGTTTTCGGCCTGCACCTGACCGGCATTCTGAAGATCAAGGCCCTGTATGCCGACAAGCGCCTGCATTCGGCGGGCAGCGGGAAGTCGCCTCTTGGAGCCTTTGTGGTGGGATTCGCCTTTGCTTTTGGCTGGACGCCGTGCATCGGCCCCATTCTCAGCTTGATCCTGGCGGCCGCCGGCAGCCAGGACACGGTAACCAAGGGAATTCTTCTGCTGTCCATTTACTCGCTTGGACTGGCCGTGCCTTTCCTGCTGACGTCCATTGCCATGGACCGCTTCATGGGCTTTTACGGATGGTTCCGCCGCCACCTGCATACCGTGGAAGTTGTCAGCGGCGTTCTGCTGATTGTTTTTGGCGTGCTGATCTTTACCCAACGCTTTGCCGTGCTATCAAGTTATCTTGGATTCCTGAACCGCTTTACCTGGTGAGGTCCTGATCGTGAAACGTAGCGTTCTTTTAGTGATTGCCGTGGTGTTGCTGATCACCATCGTATTGTTTGCCGGCAAGTACTATTCCCATGACGGCAAAGGCACAGTCTCAGCCATCTTCAAGCCGGCCCAGGAAGGTCCGGCCGTAGGCGCGGCGGCCCCGGACTTCTCGCTGAAAGTCCTGGGCGAAGAGGGCAGCAAGACTTTCCAGCTTTCCTCCTTGCGCGG
>JBGPLR010000366.1:0-4235 GCA_041486545.1 Terriglobia bacterium | reverse complement strand
CACCCGGCTCGCCGTCTTCCGCCACTCCACCAGCCCGGCAACGCACATGGCCATAAACACCACGTACAACACGGCCGTCAGATAGAGGTCTTTGTAGATGTACAGCCCGATGGCCAGGGCGTCGCCGATGATCCAGAACCACCAGTTCTCCACGATCTTGCGCGACATCATGTACTGCGCGGTCAGAAACATTGCTGTGGTCAGGCCGTCGGCCAAGGGCACGGTGCTGGGGGTGAATCGGCGCAGCAGGAAGTAGAGAACGCCGGTTGCGGCCGCAGCGATGGCCGCGTACGCCAGCAGCGCCGTCGCCGATGCCCGGTTCACCGCCAGTTCAGAATGGTTTCGCCCGCCATGCAGCCAGTTCCACCATCCATAAAGCGCAATGGCGATGTACACGAACTGCAGGCCCATGTCGGCGTACAGTCCGGACTGAAAGAAGATGAGGATGTAGAAGATGTTGTTGGCGATCCCGACCGGCCAGTTCCAGATGTTTTCTTTCACCAGCAGCCAGACACACAACGCCCCGGTGATGAAACCCAGGAGTTCCTGCCAGTTGGCTGCTATGAAGTGCAAGACCGCGTTTGCCACGTGGCCCATGCTGGAGCGTTACGGTTTGAGCGCTTCGCCGGCTTTGTAGATATAGCGGATGGCAGGCTTGTAGATGAGCACGTTGGTCCCGCCGTTGCGCACCATCTTGATGCAGATGCGGTCATACCACTCGATCACGCCTTGCACCTGTTCGCCGTCCTTGAGCACCACTACCACGGGGGTCTTGCCCTGGATCTGTTTCTGGTAATAGTAGTTTTCCGCGTGCGTCTGGTCGGACGAGATCATCCGCCGGGGACCGTTGTTGGAAGGCGCGCGATCGGTGCGCTCCAGGCGCTCGCGGCGCTCTTGCACCGGTTCCGTCCGCGGAGGAGCGGCGCCCAGCGAAGGGCGAATCAGCTTGCGGCTGATGAATTCTTCGTCCGTACGCTCGGGCGATTGGCGTGGGGCAGTTGCGTCCATTGCGTCCTTCATGGCCTTAGTCTTTGCTCCCGTCTTGCGCCTGCAAAAAACCTTGCCGGCCGGGGCGCCGGTTTGGGCAGCCGAGCTGAACCCGATCGCTGGAGCTGGATTTCAGTTGCGGGCGTTGTTGGTACGCTATCACAGCAGGATGCCAGTTTCAATTGACTGGAAGTTCAATGACCTTTGCCGCCGGATTTAGCTCGCAAAACGCGCGTGGAACAGCCTCCTCTGGCCGCGAAATTGGCCATTTTTCGCTGACTCCAAGCGCCTTACGGCAGGGCCAAGCTTTTCCTGCTTGTCATCCTCCAGCGCCAGAGGCAGGGCCGGCGCCGGAGGCAGCCCCAAGGAGAACACGGACCCTTGTCCCAGTTGGCTTGACCGGCAGCTTGGATTTCTGGGCGAACCGCGCGGCAACGTGCTGGAGTTGAATCTTGCGTTGGACGAGAAATTTCCTGCGAAGAAGGCGGCCAGCGAATATACAGGCCAAAGAAAATAGGGGCAGCTCTCGGGCAAAGCACGCCCCTTTGCTCACGAGGGGGGCAACAGGGAACTTATTGCGACTAGGCTTGCCGGGGTCGTACCTGCGGTGGGCCCCGCTTCACCGGCTTCTCCGGTTCGTCTTTATCAAAGAAGACATGGACGTCTCCCACAAACGCCATAATGGCCACTACCAGCGATCCTGCCAGGCCAACCAGAAAAACTGACTCCAGAGTCACGACCAGAACGCGCAAAAACATTGGAAGAACCCCTCTTATTCCAAGCTACGGCCAAACGGCATAAAGAAGTCATAAAGAGACCGCAAAAAAAAGGTAATGGCGGATGGGATGTCATCACATGGAGGCTGTAAAGCTATTCCGCATCAAACCTGTAACCAATCCAAGGCTCAGTTTTGATGTACTTAGGCGCGCGCGGGTTGGGCTCCAGCTTCTTTCGCAGATTAGCGATAAATACGCGCAAGTACTCCGGCTGTTCCACGCTGTTGCTGCCCCATATGGCCTTGAGGATGGCCTTGTGGGTAAGCACTTTGCCGCGGTTCGCCAGGAAGTATTGAATCAGGTCATATTCTTTCGGCGTCAGATGGACGGGTTTGTCTTGCACTTCCACGAGCCGCTGTTGTGGATCGATCCGGAAGTCGCCCGCCTGGAATGCCGCATCTTCCTGTGCCGGGGCCGTGGAACGCCGCAGCAACGCTCGAACGCGAGCTGTCAGTTCGGCCATGCCGAAAGGTTTGGCCACGTAGTCGTCGGCGCCCATGTCCAGCGCTTTGACTTTGGTAGATTCGTCTTCGCGCACGGAGAGCACCAGAATGGGCACTTCACTCATCTGCCGGATGCGCGAGCACAATTCCAGACCGTCCAGGCTGGGCATGGAGAGGTCCGTGATGACCAGATCAGGCAGCCATGTTCGAAACGTTTCCAACCCGGCGCGGCCGTTATTGGCGACGCGCACCTGGTAGCCCGCCGATTCAAGTCCCCGCAACAGCACCCGGGTAATTTGCGCCTCGTCATCCACCACCAGAATTTTCTGGGAGGCATCAGCCATGGCGCTCTCCTAGAGGAATCTGGAAGTGGACGCTGGTGCCGCTCCCGCCGGGGCCATCCTCAATCCAGATTCTGCCGCGGTGGGCTTGAACAATTCCGCGGGCGATCGCCAGTCCCATACCCAGGCCTGGTTTCGTCCCGGAGCGGAAGAATTTCTCAAAAACCTGGTCGCGCATGTCCGGGCTGATGCCTGGCCCGCGGTCGTTGACGGCGAAGCAAATCGAGTCATCGTTTTGTTGGACGGAAATACTGATGGGCGTTCCTGCTTCAGAGTGCTTGGCCGCGTTTTCCACCAGATTGAAGATTACCTGCGAGATCAACCGGGGATCAACCTGCACGGCCGGCAGATCTGGCGCAACGTTCACTTCAACCGGGTGCCGCTCCAACAGCGGCCCGGCCCGGGACAGCGCATCTTCCACCATCTCTTCCGCCGACACGGTGTGGCTCTCCAGGCTGATCTCCCCGGCTTGCAGCTTGGCCATGTCCATCATGCCCTGGATGAAGTGGTTGAGCCGGTCAGACTCTTCTTCAATCACTTCAAACAACTCCTGCTGGACTTCCGCGGACACATGCTCTTCCCGCAGCGTGCTGATGGCCGCCTTGATGGACGTCAGCGGCGTGCGCAGGTCGTGGGTGACGGCGTCCAGCAGCGCGGTCTTCAATTGCTCGCTGCGGCGCAGCTCGTCGGCCTGCAGCGCGCGCTTTTCCAGTCGCGACGAAAGATGGCCTACCAGGACCGCCGTCATAATAAAAACGAAGAAAGCCACCACGTCTTCCGGGCGATGAATGCGAAAAGAGTAGTAAGGACCGATGAAAAAGAAGTTAAACGACAGTCCAGCCAGGATGGAAAGGCACAGCGCCGGGCCGCGTCCGCCTTGGGCCGCCACCAGCACCACCAGCAGCATCAGCCCCAGCGCGATGGTGGTCTGGCTCAGTGCAGGCCGCAGCGCGTGCAGGCCGGCGACCAGCAAGGCCAACGCGAGAATCGCGCCGCCATAGCGCCATAGCCAATGTGTCTTCCAGCCGTTCACGAAAGACATTGTAGGGCATGGGAGCCGGGCAAAATCCACCACGGAGGCACGGAGACACGGCGCGGCCAGAAGAATTGGCCGCGAATACACGCGAAAAGCGCGAACCAAAAAGCGCTGAATATAGAGGATGAGGAAGCCAACCATTGAGCATGCTTCCGCTACAACCAGCACCTTTACTCTTCATTCGTGTTCATTCGTGTTGATTCGCGGCTAACATCCTGGTCTTCTCCGTGCCTCCGTGTCTCCGTGGTGGATTGGCTCTTTCTAAACCCCGCCAAAGCTGCGAAAATAGCGCCATGGCACTGGTAGTCATTGGCGGGCATTCGCGCAGCGTGGGCAAGACCAGCGTCGTCGCGGGCCTGATCGCGGCGCTTCCGGAGTTCAACTGGACGGCCCTGAAGATCACCCAGTTCGGCCACGGCGTCTGCTCGGCCGACGGCAAGCCCTGCGACTGCGATACCGGTGACGACCACTTCCGCGCCTTGAGCGACGAGAAAGACCTGAGCGGCGAGACCGACACTTCGCGCTATCTGGTGGCGGGCGCGAAGCGTTCCATATGGGTACGCACGCGGCAGGGCCGCTTAAGTGAAGCCATCACCGACATCGAGCGCAAGATTGCCGGGGCGGAAAACGTGATCATGGAGTCCAACAGCAT
>JBGPLR010000365.1:0-4235 GCA_041486545.1 Terriglobia bacterium | reverse complement strand
GGGGGTGCCTTGGGGTGCGGTGGGGCGCCCTGGGGGCCCCCCGGGGGGGCCGGGGGCGCGGGGCGAAGAAATTGCCAAAATCGCCGGAATTGCCAAAATGGGGCAATTGAAAGGCAACTGCCCAGAGCGATGGTCGCCAACATCAAAAGGCAACTTTACCGCTGATGAACACGGATTACACAGATCGGAAAAGGAAGCAGCAGATGACGGACACCGAGAGTAAAGGCGAGGCCTATGATCGGCCGAGCCCGCTGCGTCAGGCGCAGAAGGCTCCTAAATCGAAGGAAAACTCGTCGGCGGGCTGTCGCGAAGCGATCAGAAAGAGAGATTAAGGGCGAGGCCAAACATGCGCCGAGCCCGTCGTGCCGGGAGCTGAACCATCTGCGAGTTTTCTGGAATCGTCGGCGGTTTGTCGCGACAGCGACAAGAAAATGGTGGAGGCGGTGGGAGTTGAACCCACGTCCGAAAATGTTACTGGTCAAGAGCCTACATACTTAGTCCGTTCACCCGACGGGAGTTACCCCGCCAGATTCGCGGCTTGCGCTCAGAACGGACAAGAAACGCAAGACACTAGCCCGAATGTCTTGTCCCGGCGCCCAGGCCCAGCGCGCGAGACCAGCCTACTGTATGACGCCCTTGCACAGCCCGTAGACAAAGCCGTGTAGAGCGGCAACTTATTTAATTAAGCTGCGTATGCAAACTGGTTAGAGTTGGCAATTATCGTTTTTGCACCATTTACGGGAGAATGCGCCCCGGTATGCCTCTTGGCCGCAAGCATTTCCGTCGAAGCCGTGACGCCCCCATTTACCTGCCCATCGCCACGGTTGCGCGGAATGGGCCGGTTCGGAAAAGGACTTGTGACCGTCCTTTGTCAAAGATCTACTACTACCTTAGACACGGAACTCCGTCGCGTCAATGATTAGATGATCGCGATGAACGGGACGATTCACTGCTAAGGGCATGATTAGGTGCGGGCTTAAGCGTCGCGTGAGGGTGCGGGTGGAATCAAAAAACATGAGCAAAGGCTTGCAACAATATGATTTCTTCATCATAATTGAAGAAATGTCCAAGCGCAGCCATCTCGCGGACTTTGAGCTTATCGTCATGCTGGCCGTGATGCGTTTGGGCGACGACGCATATGGCGTGCCCATCGCGCGGGAAATCGAGCAGCAGTGGGGCCGGGAGGTCGCGCTGGGAAGCGTGTATGCCTCGCTGGAGCGGCTTGAAGAGCGCGGGCTTGTCTCGTCTGACTTGGGGAAAGCAACCCCAGAGCGGGGCGGGAAAGCTAAGCGCTACTTCCGCATTACATCCAATGGATTGCGCAAAGTCCAAGAGACACGGCGGGTGTTGCTGAAACTGTGGAGGGGCCTGCCGGAGTTGGAAGGAGCGAGCCAATGAAATCGGCAAACCCGCCTCGTCTGGCAGTCTGGATGTTGGAGCATTTTGGCTCTGAGGTCAACCTGGAGGCGCTTGCTGGCGACTTATTGGAGGATTACGCGCAGGGCAGGTCGAACGCGTGGTACTGGCGTCAGGTGCTGGCGGCCCTAGCGTGGCGGAAACATTTGTTCATGCTCATAGTCGGGATATGTCTGGCGTGGTTTCTGAGTTCCCCCAGCTCGTGGCGCAATACTCCCGTGCTGAGTAGGCCACTGGACATGGCGGTGTTCGCGGCGATCTTCTGGGCTGGCATACTTCTCCCGGGCATGATGCGAGGCGCACTAAGAGCCTTATTGGTCCTGTTCATCGCGGCAGTTTTCTTGCTGCTCTATCATTACAACTTTGCTCTGGCGGACCACTACTTGATATGGGGTTTGATTCTGGTCTTCAATCTGGCTTCCCATCGAAAACGATCGCCGCCCCCGCTTTTCAAAGTAACCTTTCGCGAACTGCTAAGAGGCGATACCAGCGAGGAGAGAAGGCGGTTGATCGCCAGCTTGGAGCGCACCATGGCGCACGAGGCGGATCCTGAATTGCGCCAAGCCTATGCGCAGTCAATTGCCGCCTTGCGTAGTAATGAGCCTGCCGCTCCCACCAAAGCGACCGTGTAAAAGAGAAACCTAGAAGAGCGAGTTTACTGAACTGTCTGCGTTCGGGTAAATGAGGTAGCTATCCATTACAATCGAGCGGGCAACAAGGAAGACTTCTGACCAACATAATATTCTGCAACCAGTCAGGCCCGTGCGCGTCCAATCTGTTTATGCCGATGGTGGAGCCCCGAATCGTGGAACCCCAGTGCGTGTCGTTCGCGAGCATTCCCCACACCAGCCGTCTTTTTAGCGACTTTCTCCACCATTTTGATCGCGTACAGAAGTTCTATGCGCAGCCTCCGTTGGGCCGCGATTGGTGGCCGGACGAGACCAGGAAGATCCAGTATCCAGCCGGGCGGCGTAAGGCGGTAGCTGACATTCTGGAGCGCCAGAACCGCGAATTTGGCGCCGGCGAAAAGACGCTCGCCAACATTCAGCGCTTGCGGGAAGGCGCTCCGGCCGTGGTGACCGGCCAACAGGTAGGTTTGTTTGGCGGGCCGCTGTTTGTGATGTTGAAGGCCATCACCGCGGCCATGCACGCGGAAAAGGCCGGCGCGGTTCCGGTTTTCTGGCTGGCAGCGGAAGACCATGACTTCGCGGAGATCAGCTCGGTCAATCTTCCGTCGGCTGAACATCTGCAAAAGCTCTCCGTCAACGTTGAGCATGCGGAAGGCGCGTCGGTGGGCACGATTGTCTTCGCCGACGAAATCACCGCGGCCGTGCATCAGGTGGAAGCGCTGTTTGGGGCGTCGGAAGTCACCGAACTGCTGGCGGTGAGTTATCGCAAAGGAGAGAACTTTGGCAGCGCGTTCGCCAAATTCTACAGCAAAGTTTTTGCCGGCTTGGGAATCATCTTCCTGAACCCGCTGGATGCAGACTTGCACCGGATCGCGCAGCCCGTTTACCGCGCGGCGCTGGAGAAATCAAGCGTCATCAACCAGGCTTTGCAGGCGCGGGGCCAGGAATTGGAAGCGGCCGGTTATCACGCACAGGTGAAAGTGACGCCTTCGCACACGCTGTGTTTCTATCAGGAAGACGGCGTGCGCACGCCGGTGCGCGACGGTGGCGGAGATTTTCTCATCGGCGAACGCAAGGTCTCGCACGCCGAGTTGCTCCAGGAGACGGAGCGATGTCCGGAGCGATTCAGCGCCAACGTGCTGTTGCGTCCCGTGGTCCAAGACTTTCTATTGCCCACGCTGTGTTACATCGGCGGGCCGGCGGAAGTAGCGTACTTCGCCCAGATTGAAACTGTTTATCGCAATCTTGCCCCGCGCGTGACTCCGATCCTCCCGCGAATCTTCGCTACGCTGATTGAACCTCGGCAGGCCAAGCTGCTGGACCGATACGCTCTCACGCTACCCGACATCTTTGTGGGACCGGAGCAACTGCGCGAGACAGTCGCCGCGCGCGCGCTGCCGGAGAGCACGCTAAAGAGTTTTGATGCCGCCGCGGACCATCTGGAGCAGGCCATCGCTCTGATGCAATCGCCGCTGGAAAAGCTGGACCGCACGTTGTTAGACGCCGCGGAAAATGCCGCGTCCAAGATGCGCTATCAACTGCAAGGTCTTCGCGACAAAGCAGCCCGCGCGGAGGCCCGCAAGAACACGGAACTCCACCGGCACGCGGACGAGCTATCCATGCTGCTGTATCCCAATAAAGAATTGCAGGAAAGGGAAGTGGGCGCGCTGTACTTCCTGCTCAAGTATGAACTGGGCGTGGTGGCTAAGATCAAGGAATCGGCGAGCGCAAATTGTGCGGATCATCAAGTGATTCCGTTGCAGACTCTCTAAGCGCTCAAGCGTTGGACACGAAGAAGTGGATCAGCCAGAAGGTAAGCGCCGCTACCAGCGCAGACGCGGGAATGGTCAACACCCACGCCCAAACAATACGTTTCGCCACGCCCCAGCGTACGGCCGAGAGCCTCCCGGTGGATCCCACGCCGATAATCGCGCCGGTGATGGTGTGCGTGGTGCTCACAGGAATGCCTTTCATGGCCAGCACGAAAAGCGTAATCGCTCCCGCTCCTTCCGCGCAGAACCCGCCGACAGGCTTGAGCTTGGTGATTTTCGAACCCATGGTGTGGACGATTCGCCAGCCGCCGAAATAGGTCCCCAACGCGATGGCCGCGTTGGCGCCCAGGATGATCCACCATTTATACGGTCCCCAGCCAACCAGGAACTGCGCAGGCGTGAGATATCCGCCGGCCAG
>JBGPLR010000364.1:0-4253 GCA_041486545.1 Terriglobia bacterium | reverse complement strand
GCCGGGATCGCCGTCCGTCACGGCCACGCTGTGCAAGCGTTCCGTTACGGGTTGGCCCTGCGCGTGTTGCAGTGCCAAGGCAGGGAGGAAAAAGGCCAGTGCAACCACGCACGACGCTGCGCGGGCAACCGCGAACTTTCTGGAGATAATTTACATGGATAGTCGCTCCGATTAGGTCTTGAGCTAAGGACGGACACGGGAACAGAAGGGTAGCATAAGCGCGCGGCGATGATCGAGGCGCTTTGGGGTTCCCGGCTTCTCAGCCAAGGTGGGATTCCATGTTAAACCCCGGCTCGCACCAGCCACCGCGCAACGTCAAAGCAAAAAGCCCGGCATTCACCGGGCTTCTCTAAGAGCTCGTCGCTAGCTGGAAGCTGCTTCCCTACTTCACCGCCACCATGCGCGCGTTCAACCGCGACTTATACCGCGACGCGGCGTTCTTGTGGATCAGGCCCTTCTTTACCGCCTTATCAATCATGGAGACGGTGCCGGAGTACGCGGCTTTGGCGTCAGCGGCTTTGCCCGTGGCCAGGGTCTCGCGGAACTTGCGCAACGCGGTGCGCAGTTGCGAGGTGTTGGCGCGGTTGCGCGCGGTGCGTTTTACGGTCTGGCGGGCGCGCTTGAGCGCTGAAAAATGATCTGCCATGGGCTGCTTGGTGTCCTCTTGAATATATTTCAGCAGGGTGCTGAAGGACTTATTTTACTTGGATTTAGCGCATTCGGTCAATGGCGGCACCAACGTGTTGAGATACGAGACGAGTGTCAGGGCACGACTTGAGCGCTTTGATCGGAGCGAGCTTCGCGAGTGACGGTCTGCGAAGTCGTGCCGAAAAGGCGCAAAACGTGTCGGCTTTTAGCCGCTGAAGGCCTCCCCCTGTCCCTCCACTTCGCTGTGCCTTCCTGAGGTCTGCTCCTTCGGCTCGCCACGCTCGCTCAGGATTTCGCCTGCGGCTTACGCTGACGCTTACACCGCCATAGCGGCTCAACTTTCTCCCAACTTTCATGCAACACCAGTTGACTTGCGCCAGCAACGGGGTTACGCTCACCTTTAATGGCATTGCCTCCACGGCCGGTGGAACAAAACGCAGGCCAAACGCAGGGCCTCTCCAAGCACAATACAAATCCTATGCTCTCCGCACCCGCGGAGGCGGTGAGTGCTGTGCGCACAAAAGAAAGCAACGGAGTGAAGAAGTCTGAATGAAGAAGAATATTGATATTGTTCCGAACATCCAAAAGCTCTTCGGGACCCGCGATGAGAACCTGCTGATCATGGAAGACGGCCTGGGCGTGGCCATTGATCTCAAGCCGGACTCCGTGCTGATTGAAGGCGCGCCGCGTGACGTGGCCCGCGCCGAGCAGATCTTCACTGACTTTGACTACCTGCATCGCGCCGGCCAGGACATGACTCCCACGGACCTCAACTCCATGCTGCGCGTGGTGGCGGAAGATGTTTCGGCGACGCTGCGCGGCCTGGCCGAGGCCGGCAAGCAGCGCCAGTTCGGCAAGCGCCAGGTGCAGCCCAAGAGCATGAACCAGCGCCGCTACATTGACGCCATAGAAAAATACGACATGGTGTTCGGCATTGGTCCGGCCGGGACGGGCAAGACCTACCTTGCCGTGGCCATGGCCGTCTCCGCTCTGAACAACAAGAAGGTCGCCCGCATCATCCTGGCGCGTCCGGCGGTGGAAGCCGGCGAGCGTCTGGGGTTTCTGCCCGGAACGCTGCAGGAAAAGGTTGATCCTTACCTGCGTCCCCTGTATGACGCGCTCTACGACCTGATGGACCCGGAGAAAGTGGACCGCTTCCTGGAAAAGAACGTGATTGAGATCGCACCCATCGCTTTCATGCGCGGACGCACGCTCAACGATTCGTTCATCATCCTGGACGAAGCGCAGAACACAACTTCCGAGCAGATGAAGATGTTTGTGACCCGCATGGGATTCAACTCCAAGGCGGTCATCACCGGCGACGTCACGCAGATTGATCTGCCCAGCGCGCGCCGCAGCGGGCTGGTGGAGGCCGCTGAAGTGTTGAAGAACGTGGAAGGGATTTCTTTCAACTACTTCACGGAAGAAGACGTGGTGCGGCACCAGCTGGTGCAGCGGATCGTCCGCGCGTATGACGAACGAACGCGCAACCAGCAGTTGTCGCTGGACATGCCGCGCGCCGTGGCTGAAGATCAGGAGCCGCAGGAACCGCCGCTGCAGCAGTAGGAATCTAGTAGAATCTTCTCGGGAGGGCGGTCAGAAGCCCTCCCGATTTGCTTTCTGAACCTGTGATCATTTTCGAAAACCTGTGATTGTCTTTGAAAAAACGGTAAGCCGCGTGGACCAGCGGGCCTTGGAGCGTTTCGCGCGCCAAGCGCAGCGGCTCGCCCGGGTGCCCGGTGACGTGGCCGTACTCATCGCTGACAATCGCCGGCTGCGGGCCTTGAACCGCAGCTTTCGCCGCAAGGACAAGCCTACGGACGTGCTTAGCTTTCCGCGCCGCAATGTCCGCGGCCGGGCCGGCGGTGACATCGCCATCTCCGCCGATATCGCACGGGAAAATGCCGCGCGCTACGGCCACACGACCGCTGACGAACTCAAGATCCTGGTCTTGCACGGCATGCTGCACCTGGCCGGCCACGACCACGAAACCGACAACGGCCGCATGGAGAAAACAGAAGCCCGCTTGCGCGCGCGATTGAAGCTGCCTGCTTCCCTGATTGAACGCTCTCTGATTCAACGGTCGCTCATCGCCCGCACGCTCGCCGCACACTCGCCAAAACCGCGCGCTCGCGCGGCACGCTCTTCGGCAGCACGCTCACCTCGTACCCGCGGGCACACTTCATCGCCCGCAAAACGCAGGAGCCCGCGATGAGCATCCTCCTGGTCTACATCTCGATCTTTCTGCTCTGCGCCTTGCTGGTGCTGGTCTCTTACGTGGACCGTCTGTACACCGAGTCCGGCAAATTCCTCTCCCGTGAATTTCAGGAAAACATTGAGGCCTTTGACAAATGGGTGGAGCCGCGGCTGCACTCGGCCAGCGGACGCGCCGCCCTGGCCTTCGCCATGCTCACCCAGCTCTGTACCGCGGCCATCGCCCTGCTGATCGCCTACCTGGTTTTTGTGGACCTCCGCTGGACCATCCCGGAGATCATCCAGGCCGCCGTAGGCATCATCCTGGTGGTCATCATCTGCAACCGGCTTCTGCCCTTCGTCCTGTTCACCCGCACCCGCGGCGAATGGCTGGTGCGCTTCGCCCTGGTGCTGAAGTTGTTGATCTACGTCATGCTGCCTTTCACCCTGGTGCTGAGCTTCGGGCTTTCCGTGGCCGCGCTGGCGGAACCGCATGAACCGGAGCAAGTGGAACATCCTTCTGAAGCCGTGGACGCCCTGATTGAAGCCGGGCAGGAAGAAGGCATCCTGCAGGAGAGCGACCGCCAGTTGATCCAGTCGGTGGTGGAGTTTGGCGACAAGACGGTGCGCGAGGTCATGACGCCGCGTCCGGACATCGTTGCCGTGCCCGCCGATACCTCCATTGAAGAGCTCACTACGCTGCTGCGCCAGAAGCCCCACTCCCGCGTTCCCGTGTACGTGGACAACATTGATCAGATCCAGGGCATGGCTCTTTCCCACGACATCATTCAGATCGCTGACACGGAGGCCAAGACCACGCTGGTAAAAAACATGATGCGTCCTGTGCTTTTTGTTCCGGAAACCAAAAAGACCTCCGCGCTGTTGCGCGAGATGCAGAAAGAAAACATCCACATGGCCATTGTGATTGACGAATACGGCGGAGTCGCTGGCCTGGCCACGCTGGAAGACCTCGTGGAAGAAATCGTCGGCGAGATTCGCGACGAACATGAAGACTCGACCGACGTGGTACGCGAAGGCGAGAGCGCGTACGTCATCAAAGGCACCGTGGACGTGGGACGCCTGGAAGACCTTTTCGACTTGAGACTCGAGCCGCGCGACACGACCACCGTCGGAGGCCTGGTCAGCGCCATGGTCGGCCGCATTCCGCAGCCCGGCGAGGTCATTGAAGAAGAAGCGCTGCGTTTTGAAATCCTGGAATCCACTGACCGCAAAGTGGAGAGAGTCCGCGTCAGCCGCGCCCAACCGGGCCCGCAGCCGGCTGAGGCTGTGGTTTAGATTAATTTTCATGATTGTTACTGCCTGAGGGGGAGCAGCAGACATTTTACCCGGATTGTTCAGCACGCTCTTACGCAGCTCCGGAAATGAGATTACTCTTAACCTGTGTCATCCTG
>JBGPLR010000363.1:0-4267 GCA_041486545.1 Terriglobia bacterium | reverse complement strand
GATAACTTTTCAAGTTCCGTAAAACTTTAACTCACCGACCGTGAATCACAACTCCGCTGCCGGCATTGCGGGAGAAGGGGAGGGGCCTCGCTTGCGACAACGGATGGAGCCGCGCGACCTCTCGTCAGCCTTCCGCGCGCTGTTCCCGCAGCACCCGCCCTCGCAGACGGCGATTGTGTTTGCGGATAAAGGCGCGCCGCGCGGCCTTGGCGCTCATCGGCCGCCGTCCTTTACGCCGGTGCTGGACGGCGGATGTTTCCGGCGCAACCGCCGCCGTGAGCGCCACGGCGCGACCATGCTCGAAAGCGTCCTGCAAATCGTCGGTGACATAGGCCGTCGTGTCAGTGCCGTCCCGGAAATTGACGCACCATTCGCGGGCGCGGCTGCGATTACGGTGGGATTGCGGTGACAGTTTACTAAATAAATTTTCACATCCTGAAGAAAAGCAAACTGTCACCGCAATCAACACTTCCTCCGGCACGGAACATACGTCATACGATATCCGGCTTTGACAGAACCGCCCGGACGCGCGAGAAACACAAGATATGGATTTTTGGAGGAAACGATGATCAAAAAGCCTCTGAGGTTGTTGTTGCTGACCGCATCGGTCATGCTCGGTCAATCGGCGACGGCTGTGGAGGACCAGTTGGCTGGGTACGATGCACGCATGCGCAAAGAGGCAAATCTTCCCGCAGAGTGGTTCACCTGTAATACACTTGACGACTGTGTCCTCGCCTCTGTTCCTTGCCATTGGAGCATCGCGGTAAACGTTGCCCACAGAGACGAAGCGCAAGATGCGCTGAATAAAAAATTCTCCCGCTGTCTCGGGTTGCCCCTGGACATCTCCGTAGCGTCCTGTGAAGCGCAGCAATGTGTAACCAAACAGGAAAATCCGTCAACGACAAATCCACCGCCTGGGAACCCCACAGTAAATCCCCGGCCAAGGCCGGAGTGCACCTTGCCTCCAATTTGCACAATGGGGATGGGGCCTGCGCGCAACTTGCCCCAATGTCAGCTCCCGCCCCACTGCCACCAATGATGAGCCGGGGCCAGGTTGCGGGCGTGCCGCGACTTCCGCCCGCAATTGTTCTACTTCGCCCCGTAAATTGTCATTCTTGGCCTTCAATTCCTGCGCCGCCTTGATGGACGGCGGCACCAGCCGTCCCTCGGCCTTCGACTGGGGGCAAGCCTGCCGGGCTCGGCGGGTTATTCTGGGTGGTCGCGGTGGCACCCTCTTCAAGTTGCCGCTTCCGCGCGAGCAGTGATTCGTGCTGTTCGTCCGAGAGCTCTGGGGCCGGGGTACTCAAGACGCTGGACGGATCCGGATTGAGAAGCTCCTCTTTCTCCTTGTCCTGCTGTACGCCCCCGGCTTGCACAATACCGTTGTCGCCGGATGATTTATCTGCGGCGGAAGCAGGCGCGGCGAAAACAAGCGCCAGCAATACAACAGGGATGAGGAAGTAACGCGGCATGCACTAACAAGCCTAGTGCCGGTTGATTATATAGCCAAGAGAGTTTTTACGCAGGAACATTCATCAACAGACGATGCATTTGCTTTGCGAGGAAGAAGGGGCGATCTTGCGGTACTCGGACAAATCCCGAATGGCGTGCCGTAGTGGATGAATCTGAGTAGTCGTCCGTGAAGATTCCAGTTTAGGCGAAAGCCAGCCGTAAAAAGAACAGGCGCAAATGTGTTCTAATTGCATCCACTATGGCACGCCATACAGGTATGAAGCAGTGTGCTGAGAGCTAGACTTGGAAATTCCTCGTCTATCTATGCCGGTGACGCTTTCTCACAGTGGCTCGCAAATCAATATCGAGCTGCCTTCCTGTGTCTTACAGGAGTACTTCCGACCCCCCCATTCAAAGCTGGGTGCGTTCGATTGTCCAGAGGCAGTGTCCGTCGGCATGCTACCATATAATTTACACCCCTCCGTTCCGGCAGTGCAGGGTGTCGGGGGAGGAATAGCACCTCCGGGGATGCCATGAACGCTTGCCGGGGGGCCGATATAGCCGGGGGGCGGGGTTGGGTTGGTCTGAGCAACAGCGAGTGTAGCGCAAAAAGCAAACAACCCAACGAGCGCAAGACAAATGCAAAAGATGAGCGGGTGGCGCAGCATGAATCAAGTTTATATCGGTTTGTCTGTTTCAAACAAGGGGCTTTACGGTGACCCTGAAAGCAAGTCGAAACACGGGGCAACGCGGGGATAGGCACCTTCCATCCACCCCATGTAACTCAACCTGGATTTCTTTAAAAAACATGAATGATCAATTCCACGTTCGCGCTTTACGCTAAAACATTGTGGCTTCGTGCAAGGAATTCATTTCTGCTACAGTAAACTTATGACCACCCGCTCAAAAATCCTCTCCACCCTCCTGCTCCTCACCGCAGCAGCCATAATTGCCGTCCTCGTCCTCCCCTGGAAGCCGTGGGTTGAGACGCGGTTGAAGGCGTATCTTGAGGCGCAGGGGTTTCAGGATGTTCAGCTGACGGTCTCCAGCATCGGGCCGGGCGGGATTTCGCTGAGGGATATTTCGGTGGGTAGCACGAAGCCGTTGCATCTTGGTCAGCTGACGCTTGGGTTCTCGCTGCCGGCGCTGTTGGGCGGGGGATTGCATGATGTGGATGTTTCCGGGCTGTCGCTCGATCTGACCAAGGAAGGGGAAAGCTGGGCTATTTCCGGCATGCAATCGCAGCCGCCGGCTTCGGCATCCGCTGCACGCACCACCATTCCCGTTACACGCGCGGCGTTGGCGGCACTTCCGTTCGATTCCATCAGACTTTTGGATAGCAGCCTGCATATTGCCTCCGGCAAAGCGTGGCAGATGGATGTGCCTGTTTTGACGCTGGCCGGACGCAAGGCGCCGGTGGCGGAGATGAGTTATGAGACGCGGGATATCCATTTGAAGGCGCAGAATATTAAGGTTTCCACTGGCCCCGGCACGTTGAAGGCGCGGCTCGATGAAAACACCAAAAAATGGATCGGCGAATGGCACATTTATGACGTCAAAATGACAGGAATTAGCCCCGATGTTCCTTTACTGGTTGGCAATGGAACGATTGCGGCCGGGGACGAGGACATTATGGTCAAGGGACAATTCGCCAGCGCCGACCAAAGCTACAAATCGAATTTCCATCTCGATTATTTTCTCAACGAGCCGGATAAATCGCGGCTACAGATTATCGAGACGGTGCTGCCATGGAATGGCGGCGTGATCTCCGCCGCCAATGTCGCGGTGCCATTGAACGAGAAGCGCGCGGTGAACGTGGAGTTGAAGGTGCAGCGCGTGTCGCTGGCATCCTTGCTCCAGCAATTGACGGGTAAACCAATGCCGGCCAGCACCGGCGCGATTTCCGGCTCGCTGCCGGTTAGTATAAACACAAATGGAACCATAAGCGTGCAGCAAGGCAAATTGCAGGCGGAAGAGCCGGGCATCATCGCCATGCCGCCCGAAACCATTCCCGGCGATAATGAGCAAGTGGCGCTGGCGCGCGATGTGCTGAAGAATCTGCACTACACGCTGCTGTCGATCGATGTCGATCAGGATAAGGACAATAAGCTGTCGGTGCTGATGAAAGTGGAAGGCGCCAACCCCGATGTTTCTCAGGGACGCGCGGTCAAATTGAACGTGCATCTTACCGGCGACGTGCTAAACTTCGTTCAGCAGAATCTGATGATGCTCACCAACCCCGAACAACTTTTGCGGCAGGGTCCCGATGCAAAACCTTAAAATCCTGATGCTAACATCCTTCGCGCTGGCGGCGTGCACGCCGACGGTTCAGGTGCAGGCGCCCGACAAGCCGATTGAGATAAATCTCAACGTCAATATCGAGCAGCATGTAAGGGTCGAGATTCAAAAAGACGTTCAGCAAACAATCGCCAAACGTAAAGATATCTTCTAACAGGAGACGCACATGAAACGCTTATCACTCATCCTCGCCCTTCTTGGTTTGATCGTTGCATCGCCGGCCTGGGCGCTTGATCTGCATTCGGCGCGCAGCGCCGGCACGGTGGGCGAAAAGACCGACGGCTATGCCGCCGCCATTCAATCCTCGCCCGATGTCGATGCGCTGGTGGCGAATGTGAATAACCAACGCAAGCAGGAATAAGCGCGGATCTCGCAGCAGAAAGGCCAACCGGTCGATATAGTGGCGAAGCTTGCGGCTGAAGAAATCATCAACAAGCTTGAGCCCGGCAGCATGTACCAAGCCGCCGACGGCAGCTGGAAAAAGCGCTAGGCCCAGATGATGTGGCGGCTTCTCCTC
>JBGPLR010000362.1:0-4268 GCA_041486545.1 Terriglobia bacterium | reverse complement strand
GGCTTGATCCTCCCATGCCCAGAAGCAAAGCGTGGGTGAATCCGGCTTTGGCCGCGTCGTCCGCAACGGCGGCGAGTTGCTGCTGCAAAGTTGCACGATTGTCGAGTACATGCAGCCAGCCCAGCCACTTGTCTTCGTCGCCCTTGGTCCACAGGGACGTATCGCCCTTCCACAGGCGGTTTATCTTGTCGTTCACTTGCCAGTCTTTGAGAGTGGCGTCCACGGCTTGCTTGAGTTGCGCGGGAAAATCAGAGTAACCGGTGACGGCTACGGCGGAGGACGCAGCCGGGGCAGCCTTCTTGGCTTCCACTGCCGCCAGCAGCTTGGTGAAAGCGTCATCGAACAGCTTGATGCCGTCCTCCAGCAATTTCTCGGTAACTTCCTGCATAGAGATGCCCGCGGTCTCCAGGCCGGCCATGGTGCGGTCGGCGGCGGACAATTCACGATCAATGGTGCGCGCAACGTGGCCGTGGTCGCGGAAGGCGTCAAGAGTCACCGGAGGAATGGTGTTCACCGTGTCAGGCCCAATCAACTGTTCCACGTACAGCACGTCAGAATAGTCGGGATTCTTGGTTCCGGTGCTGGCCCACAGCAGGCGCTGGGTCTGGGCGCCGTGCGCGGCCAGCACCTTCCACCGCGGTTCGGAGAACAACTGACCATACTTGTGGTAAGCCTGCTTGGCGTTGGCGATGGCCACGTTTCCCAGCAGGCCCTGCAACAACAACTTTTCCTGCGGACTGCTTACATTCTTGAGCCGAGCGGCCACGATGGAGTCCACCAGCGTATCGATGCGGCTCACGAAAAAGCTGGCCACGCTGGCAATTTTGCTTACGTCGCCGCCGGAGCTTTGCAGGATTTCCAGGCCGTCAATAAAGGCCTCGGCCACCCGCTCGTAGGCTTCTTGCGCAAACAGAAGCGTGATGTTGATGTTGAGGCCTTCGCCGGTCAGTTGGCGAATCGCCGGGACGCCTTCCGGCGTGCCGGGGACTTTGATCATCAGGTTCTCGCGATTGACCGCTTTCCAAAGCCGGCGCGCTTCGTCAATGGTCTCTTGGGTGTTGCGCGCCAGGGTAGGCGAGACTTCCAGGCTCACGTAGCCGTCGCGGCGGTTGGTCGCCTGATAGACGGGGCGGAGCAGATCGGCGGCGCCCTGTATGTCACGAATCGCAACACGTTCAAAAATTTCTGCGGCGCTCAGCCCCTGGGCGCGCAGTTGCTCCAGGAAGTCAGCGTAGTCCTTGCTGCCGGTGATGGCTTTCTCGAAGATGGCCGGGTTGGACGTCATACCGCGCAGGCCGTCTTCGCTGATCAGCCGCTGCAGCTCGCCATTGAGGAGAAGATCACGGCGGATGTAATCCAGCCACACCGACTGGCCGGATTCCTGCAGTTGCAACAGAGGATTGGCGTGGACCGCGCTGCCGGATGGATTCTTGTCAACGGTAGTTACGGGATTCATGATTGCTTCTCCTTGGACGCTGTTGCCAGCGCGTAACGTTGCTCAATCTTCAGCACCTTGGCCAGCCGGCGTTGGTGACGCTCTTCGGCGGTATAGCGCGCGTTCAGAAAGATGATGCAGAGGTCTTTGGCCAGTTCCGGTCCAATCACGCGCGAGCCCAGAACCAGAACGTTGATATTGTCATGCTCCACGCCCTGGTGGGCGGAATAGCCGTCATGGCAGAGACCGGCGCGGATGCCGGGAATCTTGTTCGCAGCCACGGACGCGCCCACCCCGCTGCCGCAGATCAGTATGCCGCGCTCGGAGTCTCCGTGGATGACGCCGGAAGCCACTTTTTCCGCGAAGTCAGGATAATCCACCGGCTCCGTGCTGGTTGTGCCCACGTCGGCCAACTGGTGGCCGGCGACGCGCAGGTGGGCGATGAGGATTGCCTTCAGTTCAAATCCAGCGTGATCAGAACCAATGGTTACGCGCATGTTCCTCTCAAGGCGAGGCGAGTTGTTCCGGCGCCCGGCGTCGCGATCCGGCAATATCGCTCTGAATAAGCCTACAACTAAATGGCCGTTCCGTGCGCGGCGGGCACGGTGGAAATCCCGGCGAAAAAGGTGGCGCTTACTGCCGTTGCCAGGCCCCTATGCTATAGAGATGCGTAAAGGCCTCAACGGTTACGTCCGCTTTTGGAGTGATGCTGGGCCATGGCTGAAGAGGCTTAGGCCTGGCGCGGCCCGACGCAGATTTTCAGGTTGGTTAGGACTGGGACTTCAGTGGAATGCGGCAAGAAAATAAAAAGCGCGGCCAGGTTGAGCCGCGCTTTCTTCTGAAGAGGCAAGAGGAGTCACAAAGGTAGTCGCCAGACCGGCGGTGACACCCCCTTGGCAACCACCACCGGTCTAGATGCTTCTCCGTTCATCCTGCCCACTAGTGCAGGTTGCGGCTAAAACGTTTCATTACCGGAAGAGAAAATTTTCGTGCGTCCGGGCCGGAGCACGGCTCAAAAGAAAGAATCAAGTGCAAGGAATCAGGCCGAAATCACCCAGGAGACCCGGCATTTATTAGACCTTCTAATCTAAGCGCCTTGCGCGACCCCCTACGTGCCGAGCCCCCAGTCATTTTCAATCGTCCGCAAGTCATTGATTCGTAAAACACTAGCGGCGATTGTCGTGCCTGCCGTCTCCCGCAGTGTGACGGCCATCACACCTGGTCTTAAACCTTTACACCTAATATCGCGCCACTGGACGCAAATCGTTGACGTGAAGGCGCGGGTATGAAATCCAACTTTGACATTCAAAACACCCCCTTGGTCGCTATTTGGGAAATCAACCATTCCGACTCACGGCCTGGGTCTCAAGCGGTAGAGCAGATCTGTCCAGTCTGCCAGGGCCCCGCGCCAGCCGTCAGCACTGAGGAACAGCCAGACGCGCTGGAGCTTAATACCCATGAAGCCGAGAAGCTGATTCGCGACATGGCCGAGCTGGCTCCGCCCATCCTTACCATCACCGGCGGCGATCCGCTGCGGCGCCCGGACCTTTATTGCCTCATTGATTACGCAGTTGGTCGCGGCCTGCGTCCTGTACTGGCGGTCCCTGCTACCCCGCTCCTGGACCGCAACGCCATTGCCGAACTGAAACACGCCGGGCTGTCACGCCTGTCGCTCAATCTGGACGGCGCCTCGCCTGAGCTCCACGACCTGATTTCCGGGGTGCATGGATCTTATGCTCGCACCATGGAGGCGATGCACTGGGCCAACGATTGGCGGTTGCCCCTGCAGATCACCACCCACCTGAGCACGCACAACCTGAATGACCTGGGAAACCTGGCGACCCTGTTGAAGGGTTGCAAGATCGTGTTGTGGACGGTTGTCTTTCCTGTCCCGGGCGACCAGAGCGAGATGGAGAAACTGCCGTCAGCCGCGGAATTCGAACAGACTTTTGCCACTTTGTACAAGTTCGCCCAGCAAGTTTCATTCAAGATCAAGACGGTGGAAGCCCAGCATTACCGCCGCTACGTGTTGCAGCAAGGAGCCAAAGTCCGGGCTGACAAGTTGTGGCGGGCCAAGTCCTTCGCCCAGGGCGTTCCGGGAGTGTTGCCGGTGAACGAAGCCAAGGCCACGGTCTTCGTCTCCAGCACCGGTGAGGTCTATCCCAGCCCGACTCTGCGGATTTCTGCGGGCAACGTTCGTGCACAGAAGCTGGCCGATATCTACCGCAGCTCAGAGCTGTTCATGTCCCTGCGCGACACCGCCAAACTGAAAGGCAAGTGTGGAGAGTGTGGATTCAAGGGAGTCTGCGGCGGATCGCGCGCAAGAGCGCTGGTCCTGCGGGGGGACTTGTTCCAGGAAGACGCCACTTGCATCTACCACAAAGGCACGCAAAAGCAGGCGCGCAAAAAACAGGCGCCCCAACTCCCGCTGCAGCAGGTGGCGATGGAGATGGAGAAGCCTTAAAGTAAGGATTTGCATAAAGGATTTCCTCGGGACCAAGGTAGACGCATGGATCCCAAAGCGAGCCGAGGCGTGGCATAGCTGCTGCGCCTCGATTCGTCATTTTAAGGGTAAGCCAATGGTGGCGGAGGCCCGAGTGGGAGCGAAGCGACAGAGAATGAGCGGTGAGGCCGACTTGTCTTGAACGAAGATCTTGGGCGGGGTGGAGCGCAGCGACAGTAGAAAACAATACGTTTCGACGCGAGGCCCGTGTGGCCGCCGAGCGGCGTGCTGTAGGAGCAGAAAGGTCTGGCCAGACCGCCAGAATCTGAAGCGGGGTGGAGCGCAGCGACAGTAGAAAACAATACGTTTCGACGCGAGGCCCGTGTGGCC
>JBGPLR010000361.1:0-4268 GCA_041486545.1 Terriglobia bacterium | reverse complement strand
CACGGGATAGTAGAGGGCGTAAGCGAAGATGGCGTCCTTGAACGCCTCCATGTGCTGGGCGTTGACCTCAGAGAACTTGTTATAGGCGCGCTTCTCGCGGTTGAAAAGCTGCAGCACTACCATGCCGGTGACGTGCTCCTGCAGATAGGCGTTGATGCGCGCGATCGCCGTGCGAATCCGCCGGTAGGATTCGCGCACCGAATTGCGGAAGATCATGGTCACCCAGAAGATTACCGGCAGCACGGCAAAGGTGATCAGCGCCAAGGGCCAGTTCATCCGCAGCATCACAAAGACGATGCCGCCCAGGATGAACACGTCTTCAAAAATCGACACCACGCCGGCGGTGAACATTTCATTCAGGGCGTCCACGTCGGTGGTGACGCGGGTCACCAGCCGCCCGACCGGGTTCTTGTCATAAAAGCCGACGTGCATCTGCTGCAAGTGGCGGAAGATTTCACGGCGCAGGTCAAACATGACTTTCTGCCCGGTCCACTGCATCAGGTAGGTCTGGACAAATTCCAGCACAAAGTTGAAGAGCAGGGAAGTCAGGTACAGCAGCGCGATCTGGCCCACGCCGATGAGCGGACTGGGGTTGAGCCAGCGGTCGAGAAAGTTGTGGTGCGTGCCGCGGGCGAAGGTCAGGTACTTGTCTACGGCAGTGGCCGTCAGGAAGGGGCCAATCACGTCCGGCCCCAGGACGACTTTAAGCAGAATGGAGGCCAGCGCGACCACGGTCTGCCACCAATATGGGCGCAGATATTTCAGCAGCCGCTTCATCAAACGGCTGTCATACGCTTTGCCTAAGACTTCTTCTTCCTGCGACATGGGGAAAGGGTTATTTTACCTTGAGCACCGGGTTCTGGCCGATCAGCCGCTGCGGATTGGATTCACAGCACCACAATGCTGATTCCTTTATTGTTCTTTCCCAAATCCGAATCCTGCTTCCATTCGGGATACTTCTTCAGCAGCGACCAGGTGGTTTCGTCGGGAATGCGCCAGTCTTCGCCGGCGATGAAGGCCGCAATCGTCCCGTCCCGCGCCGCTTTGCGCAGCGACTGTTGCAGTTCGTCGCGCAGCGCGCCGCCCACGCCGCTGGAACCGTAGCCGTGGATGAGCTTCACGGCCGCGTATCCTTGCGCGCGCGCTTTCTGCACTTCAAACTCCATGCGCAGGCGCGCCTGTTCCACCTTGGGCATGCCTTCTTCCAGGTTCACGATCTTGATCAGCGCGGGCTTTCGCGACATGACTTTGCTTTCTGTCGCTTCGCTCCAAACCGCTTGACGGCAATGCAGAAGAGAAGCGCCTTCAGCGCAACTTGCAAGCCACTCGGCGCGCAAGTCGGCCTCGTGGCTAGTGTAGTAGGGAACGGTGAGAGAAACCAGACTTACCGCGGATTGGCGCAGATGAACGCGGATAAACCAGCAATTGGCAATTAGCAATTGGCAGTTAGCCAAACCTGAGCTAAGAATCGAATACGTGCGTGCCAAGGTCATGCGCTAAATTCCAAAGACCAACTACCAAAAGCCAAAAGCCAAGAGCCAAGAGCCAAGAGCCAAGCGAGTTCGCTCTCTCCATATCATTTAATATTGATGTCGTTGGGACCGAGCTTCCTATGAGTATGAAACAGATTGCAGATTGGGCTTTGAATACCGCAACGCAGCGCGGCGCCGGCTATGGCGACGTCCGCATCGTGGACGAGCGCCAGCGTTCGCTGGCCACCAAGAACGGCACAGTCGGCCACGCCGCCAGCAACGAGACGCTGGGCATCGGCGTGCGTGTTCTGGTGGACGACGCCTGGGGCTTTGCCGCCAGCGACGACTTAACCCGCGAAGCCGTGGACGCCACCGCCGCCAAAGCCGTGGAGATCGCGCGGGCCTCGGCGCGCGTGAAAGAAACCGGCATTCGCCTGGCGCCGGAGCCGGCAGCGAAAATCGAATGGGCCACCCCGTGCAAGATTGATCCGTTTACCACTTCGATTGAGCAGAACCTTGATCTCTTGACCAAGATTGATCACGAAATCCTCACTGTGCCGGGCGTGACGCTGGCGGAGAGCAACATGCATCTGGGCCGCTACGAGCAATGGTTCTATTCCAGCGAAGGCTCGGACATACATCAGACGCGCACCATCACCGGCGCGGGCTTTGCCGCATACAGTTTTCAGGGTACGGAGATCCAGAAACGGTCGTTTCCCAACTCCTTCGGCGGACAGTACCAGACCAAAGGCTACGAACTGATTGGCGAGCTGAAGCTGGTGGAAAATGCCCGCCGCATCGCCGAGCAGTCCGTGGCTCTGCACAAGGCCGAGCAATGTCCGCAGGGCAACATGAACCTGGTGCTGGATTCGTCGCAACTGGGGTTGCAGATCCACGAATCCATCGGCCACCCGATTGAGCTGGACCGCGTGCTGGGCATGGAGGCCAATTTCGCCGGGACGTCATTCCTTACCATCGAAAAGCTGCGCAAACTGCGCTATGGCAGCGACATTGTGAACGTGGTAGCTGACGCCACGGAAGAACACGGCCCCGGCCTGGGCACCTTCGCCTACGACGATGAAGGCGTGAAAGCCCAATGCACTCCCATCATCACCAACGGGCTTTTCACCAGATACATTTCGTCGCGGGAGACGGCGCACACCATCGGCGAGAACCGTTCCAACGGCACCATGCGCGCGGAAGGCTGGAACCGCATCCCGCTCATCCGCATGACCAACATCAGCATCAAGCCCGGCGACAAGCCGCTGACGTTCGACCAGCTCATCGCCGGCACCGACGACGGCGTCTTCATGCAGACCAACCGGTCGTGGTCCATTGACGACAAGCGCTACAACTTCCAGTTCGGCTGCGAAATTGGCTGGGAGATCAAAGGCGGCAAGCTGGGCCGGATGCTGAAGAACCCGTCGTACTCGGGGATCACCACCGAGTTCTGGAACTCCATGGATGCCATCTGCTCCCGCGACCAATGGACGCTGTGGGGTACGCCCAACTGCGGAAAGGGCCAGCCCATGCAGACTATGGGCACGGGACACGGCGCCGCGCCGGCAAGGTTTAAGGGCGTGAAGATCGGGACTGCGTACAAAAGCAATTAGCAAATGGCAATTAGCAATTAGCCAAACAGCATAAAGCGAGAAAGAACGTGAAAGATTTTCGTGAGTTGAAAGTTTGGGAAAAGGCGCACCAAATGACCTTGCAGTCCTATCGCATTACAGAATCATTCCCGAAGCATGAATTGTTTGGCATGACCAGCCAGATTCGGCGATGCTGTTCTTCAATTCCAGCGAATATTGCCGAGGGCTGTGGACGGCTGGGCAATTCGGAATTGCATCGCTTCTTGCAGATCGCTTGCGGTTCTGCCAGTGAATTGGAGTATCACTTTCTGCTTGCCCGGGATTTGGGATACATCTCGCCGGCCGATCACTCCACCGCTCACAAGCAACTTCTTGAAGTAAAACGAATGCTAGTTGCGTTGGCTCGAAAAGTCGGCTCAGAACGAACGTCGAAGTAGATGTTTGGCTAATTGCCATTTGCCATTTGCTAATTGCTGGAGCCTCAATGCTAGATCAATCGAAAGCGGAAGCGATCTTTCAGAAACTCAAGCGCTTCGCGAGCGCGGGCGAAATTGAAGTCATCTTCTCTTCCACCAACTACTCGCTCACCCGTTTCGCCAACAACACCATTCACCAGAATGTTTCCGACCTGAATGAAGTCGCGTCCATCCGCGTGGCGTTTGACGGCAAGACGGCCCGGGCCACCACCAACCGATTTGACGATGAAGGTCTCAAGCGGGCGGTTCAGTCGGCGGAGGGGATTGCCAGAGTCCAGGAGCCCGACCCGGACCGGTTGATCATGGCCAAAGCGGAAGAAAGCAAAATGAGTGCGCCGGGGCCCAGCCGCTGGTTCCAGCAAACTGCCGCCATCACGCCGGCAGACCGTGCGGACGCCGTGGGCAGAATTGTCAGCGTGGCCAAGAAGAACGACCTGGTCACGGCGGGAATCTATTCCAGTTCAGACAGCGCGGAAGCCATCATTAATTCCAACGGCCTAAGCGTGTTTCATCGCCAGACGTCGGCGGAAGTTTCCATCACCATGCTGGCCGGCGATTCTTCCGGCTGGCAAAAAGCCAACTCGCCGGACGTGTCCAATCTTGCACATGTACAACTGGCGGAAGTGGCCGCGCAGAAGGCCAGGGACTCGCGCGGCCCGCAGGAGCTTCCCGCCGGCAAGTACACGGTGATCCTGGAACCGGCGGCGGTGCTGGACCTGGTGGGCTTT
>JBGPLR010000360.1:0-4274 GCA_041486545.1 Terriglobia bacterium | reverse complement strand
GAACATCTTGATGTCGCCACTGGTAGCAACGGCAACCGGGCCGGCGGCGGCGCCGTACGGCGCATAACCGCAATCAATCTTCAGCGGGTCGCCAGGGCGAGTGTAGCCGGCGGCGCTGATGTCTCGGCGCATCACGCGCCAAACGCCGGCACGCTCAAACTGGTCGCGCATGTGGCGGTAGATCGCCTGGCGGCTGCCGGCTTCGCGGGGCGCGCCCCGCCGCCGTTGCTCTGGAAGACGCCGCTCCAGGTACAGCCGCGCCAGTTCGTCGGCTTCTTCCGCCGGAGAATCCGCCAGGCAAGCCTTGAACTCCGTGGGCTGCAGCGCATTGGAGAAGGAGTCCTGCATGCGGCGCAGTATGAAGTCACGGTCGCCGTTGAGGTCGTGCAGCTTGGCACGCAGGTCGGATTCGAGCGACTCCAGCAGTTCCAAATCAGCCTGGGGATCAAGGCAGCGCACGCGCGACCAGTCATGGGTGAAGCGCAGTTCGGGCTGCCCGCCGGCCGGCAACAGCACCAGACCCACGTTCACGAACTCGTTCTTGACTGCGTCGGGCACGTACCGCAATAGGGCGAACGTGCATTGTTCCTTTGCCATTTTCTACTCCATTTTCACGAGGGCCGGCGATTTCTGAAGACCGCCAAACCCAGAACGTGTTATTCCGAAGCCGAGCGCATCGCACTCACCTTCTTGTGAAGCTGTACGCGAGGTTGAGGAATCGGCTCCGCCCCCCAATAGTCGAATGCGCCTTTCTTCGCCCCAACTGCAGCGGAGCAGGTCCCTCACACGCCGCCGGCTCGCCAAGGCTCGCCACCGGGGTTCGGGATGACACGTCTGTGGGAGACGTTGGTGGTGCGACCCGGTAAGATTCTTCAATACAACCTGTTTTTCGCAGCATCTTCCTCACATCAAATGCTCCTGCTTTTGCGCTGGCTTCTCGGCTGTCCGTCCCCACGCCGGGAACGGTTGCCTCGACGAATCGCGAAACGCGGCGACCAGCTCCCGCACCTTGCTTCGCCGCGCGATGATCGTTTCCACCAGGTCTTCGAGCGCCTGCCAATCGTCACCCGTCCACGACGGAGGGATGTCCCCCGCAATATCACGGACCAGCGCCGGATCAAAGTTCTCAATGCGCGAAAGCCAGGGTTCAAACTGCTCCCAGCCGGCCACGTCGCGATACACACAGTTGCGGGCATACACGCCGCGCAGGGCGGAATCGGGAAAGTCCCACGCGCCGGCATTGAAACAATAGCCCTGGTCAATGAACGTGGCGGAGTATTTGCGTTCCTGGGTCTTCTTGGAAAACACCGCCTGGCGGCCGTTGGCGTTGCCCAGCCACTTGTCCAGGGCCAGCATGCCGGTGAAGGCCGCGCGGTTTTTGAGTTTTTCCAGCATGGTCTCCGGCAGGTAATCGAAAACCTGGCCTTCCGCGGGATCGAGCACATAGCGCGCGCCGAACTGCAGTCCGGCGTGGCACGGCGCCACGCTGCCCGCCAGTTCCATGGTCAGTTCACGAGTGTTCTGAATCAGCCAGCCGTCCACGGCAATGATTTCCGTCGCCGGCACAGTGAGGCCGATGCGCTCAGCCAGCCGCGTGGCCAGAAATTCATTGGCCAGCACGCGGACATGCTGGGGATTATTCTGGAATTTGACCACGTAGAAATGGCCGTCGTCAGCGCGCATGAGTTGCGCTTGGGCCCCTCCGCGCATGCGGCGGACGTGCTGGACGGCGGCTATGGCCATGGCAGAGGTTATTTTACAGGCGGGACTGCGTCATACGACTTCATGAACGCTTCCACGCTTTCTACGTACACGTTGGCCCAGTCCACTACCCAGCGCCGTTTCTGGATAAGTTCCTTGGCGTCAGAGAGCGGCCATCCCATCACGCGCAGAATCGCCAGGGCCATCATGGGTGCGCGATGCACGCCGGCGGCGCAATGGATGTAGATCTTGCTCTCCGCTTCCTCCAGCGCTTCCAGCGCAAAATCCACGCCTTGCTGGAAGAGCTGTGGGGGCTTGGGCTGGAAGTCGTCATCGGTGGGGTTGTGCAGCACGCTCACGTCAAACCCTTCGGCCAGAGGACGGTCATCAAACTCAATCTGCATGTTGATGATGTGAGTCACGCCCAGCTGGACCAGTTCGTCCATGTTGTCTTCATTCCAAATGCCGCCGCCCAGGGCGATGCGTTCTGTGAGCCAGGAAATATCCATAGTGGAAGTTTCAGGATACCTGAAGATCGGATGATCGGGTGATCGCGCGTGATCGGGTGATCCGATTTGCACTACTGAGACTGGAAAGGCTGAAGGCGCATCGAGTCGCCCGTCTTCCTGCTGGGAGGCCAACTGGCGCCCACACGCGCCGGGCTAAACGGCGGGTTTCCGATCATCAGATCACCCGATCACCAGATCACCCGATCTTCTTCTGCAAGCTACAATATCCTTCGCACTAACTTTTCCGCGGAGGGAATATGGACCAGCTTGCAGGATTGATAAGTTCGCGGCGCAATGAAGATATTGCGCTGGATATGATGAAGTTCATCGCCGCCACCACCGGCTACGGCAAAACCCAGGCAGCGGGCGCGGGCTTTCAAGGAGGCGCCGACAGCAAGGCTGATGACTATGCCGCCCACCTCATGGAGCTGTATACTCGCTGCCTGAACACCGTGAATGGCAAGCGATAGACTGGCACATGGGTTCCCCGCCGGAGAGCATTCTTTCTCCGGGGTGGATTTCTTTATAGGATAAGATAATAGGAGCCATTCTCAGGATCTGCGTTCTCCAGTGAACCTGCCGAATTACATTACGCTGTCCCGGATTGCGGCGATTCCGCTGATCATCTGGATCCTCACTTCCACCCGCTTCAATTCCAAGGACAATACTCTTCGCGTGGTGCTGGCTTCCGGTATCTTTATTCTGGCCTCCATCACGGACGGCATTGACGGCTACCTGGCGCGGCGCCGCGGGCAGATCACCACCATGGGCATGCTGCTGGACCCGCTGGCCGATAAGCTGATGATCGCCGCCGCGTACATCACGCTGGTGCGCTTGATCCCCGACGTGGTGAGCGTGTGGGTGGCCGTGATCATTGTGGGCCGTGAATTTCTGATCTCCGGACTGCGCTCCATCGCCGCGTCGGAGGGCTTCACCATTGAAGCCAGCGAACTGGGCAAACTCAAGATGGTGGTGCAGATTGTCTCGGTGGTCGCAGCCATCCTGGCCATGCGCTGGAATGAGTGGCTGTTCTTCGGCGGCCGCGTCGTCCTGCCGGTGCGGCTGGTGGCCATTATGGCCATCTGGTTCATGGTGGCCGTGTCCGTGATCTCGGCGATTGATTACTTTGTGGGCTTCTGGAAGAAGATTGACAAGCGCGTGGACCGCCGCCGCCGCCGTCCTTTTATTTTGAGCCGCCGCAAAAAGAAAGCCATGCAAGCCGCTGAAGCGGAAAACCCGGTGAAGGCTCACTGACGTTACCGAGATTCACCGCAGAGGACGCAGAGGTCGCAAAAAAGAAAGCGGCCTTCACAGGCCGCTCAAAACTGAAACAAGTTTCAGGAAATTATTTCTTTTCGTTTGGAGCCGGGGGCTTTGGAGGCAAGGGCTGCGGGTTTAATTCGTTCTTGCCCTTCTTGCCAGCCTTCTTGACAGCCTTCTTGCTGTGCGACTTCGTCTTCGTCTTGGCCTTCTTGCCCGAGTCGGCAGCCGACGTCTTTGGGGTCTCCGTAGTCTTTTTGGTGCCGCCGGTGTCTTGCGCAAACGACAAGCTTGCTCCGAGCAACAGTGCGAACACAAATACAGCGAGCTTCTTCATGCGATCTCCTTTAAAGGGAAGTTCAGAGTTTGGTGATTCTAACCCGTTCCGCTGCAAATAGTTTTCTGAGTCGCCAGGGACTGTGGGAGTCGCCAAGTATGTTATTGCCGCGCTAAATCCTAATCCCCGCTCGTTCCCGGCAACGGCTCCGTACGCCGCGTCTTATCCGCGCCCCGCCAGCGTGAGATCCGCACGCGCATGCGGTCCAGGTAGAGATAGATCACCGGAGTGGTGAACAAAGTCAGCGCCTGGCTCACGATCAGCCCGCCGACTATCGCAATACCCAGCGGCCGCCGCAGCTCTGAGCCCACGCCGGTGCCGATGGCCAGCGGCAATCCGCCCAGCAGCGCGGCCATGGTGGTCATCATGATGGGCCGGAAGCGCAGCATGCAGGCTTCAAAGATGGCTTCTTCGGGTGACTTGTTGCCGCCGCTGCGCTCGGTCTGCAGGGCAAAATCAATCATCAT
>JBGPLR010000359.1:0-4317 GCA_041486545.1 Terriglobia bacterium | reverse complement strand
CCGAAGACCAACCACATCGGCCTCACCGTTCTCGACTATCGTGGCGGCAAGACCACGCTGTGCGCCGGTTGCGGCCACAACGCCATCTCTGAGCGCATCATTGACGCCGCCTTTGAAATGGGTCTGCGGCCGGAAAACGTGGTCAAACTGTCGGGCATCGGCTGCTCGTCCAAGAGCCCGGCTTATTTTGTGAGCCGCGCCCACGGTTTTAACGCCGTCCACGGGCGCATGCCGTCGGTAGCCACCGGAGTGGCCCTGGCCAATCACAAAGTCATGCTGCTTGGCGTTTCCGGCGACGGCGACACCGCTTCCATCGGCATTGGGCAGTTCGTCCACCTGATGCGCCGCAATCTTCCGCTGATCTACATTATTGAAGACAACGGCGTCTATGGCCTCACCAAAGGCCAGTTCTCCGCCACTGCCGACCTCGGCGCGAAATTGAAGAGCGGCGTGATGAACGATCTTGCTCCCATTGACACCTGCGCGCTCGCCATCCAGTTGGGCGCAACTTTTGTGGCCCGTTCGTTCTCCGGCGACAAGAAACAGCTCCTTACTCTGATGAAAGCCGCCATGGCCCACTACGGCACGGTGATGATTGACGTGATCTCGCCCTGCGTGACCTTCAACGACCACGAAGGCTCCACCAAGTCCTACAAGTACCTGAAAGACCATGACGAGCCGGTGCAGGACGTGGGCTTCATCCCCAGCTTTGAAACCATTGACGTGGATTACGATCCCGGCACCACCGCGAACGTCCGCATGCATGACGGCTCGGCCCTGCGCCTGCGCAAACTTGACCGTGACTACGACGCCACGAACAAGGTCAACGCCTTGAAAGTCATGGCGGAAAGCCACGAGAAAGGCGAGATCCTGACCGGTGTTTTTTACGTGAACACGGAGGCGCCTGGTTTCATTGACCTGCTCAACGTGGTGGACCAGCCGCTGGGCCAGCTGCCGGAGAGCGTGGTGCGTCCGCCCAGAAAAGTCCTGGACGAGATCATGGCGGAACTGCAGTAAAGAAGGAATTGCCAGAATCGCCGAAACTGTCAAAAATTGCCAGGATTGGAGAGCGTGCAGCAAAGTGCGTTCAATCCTGGCGATTTCTTTTCCTTACTTGGCAATCTTGGCAATTGTGGCAATCCAGGGAGGAGCGGCATAGTTCTGTACTCCGCTCATCATTTTTCACCGTCAATCGTTTGAACTAGAATCACTCCATGCACAATCCGGGGCCGCTGTTTCGCCCGTTCGACAAACTCATCAAAATCAAACTCGGCGACAAGGAGTTTGAAGTCCCGGAAGGGAACATGCTCTTGCGCGGCATGCAGTACCTGGCCGCGGAAGATGTCTCTTACGGACGTTTCTGCTGGAATGAAGAATGCCAGTACTGCCGCGTCAACTATGATCTGGGCCCGGGGACGCAGGTGCGTACTGCTCTGTCCTGCAAGCTGATGGTGCAGGAAGGCATGCGGGTGACGGAGATGGCGCAGGAAATTACTTATTGTCTTAGAAGCCTGGGATTGGGCAAGAAGCCGAAATAAAGGCAGACACGCAGAAACAAGGCCTATAGAACTTTTGGACCAAAGCTCAGCGATGGCTCGGCGAAGGGCGACTGGATTTGGGAGCCGCGCTCGCGACCCCCAGCTTGGTAAGGCGGTCTTTGGCCTGCGATGCTTCCGGACTCTTGGGATAACGCGCGATCAGGCTGCGCAACTCGACGATTCCTTCACTCTTCTGTCCCAGATCCAGCAGCGCGTAACCTTTTTTGAGCTGCGCCGCCGCGGCCTTGTTTCCGCCGGGATACTGGTCCAGCACTTTGTTGTACGACTGCACGGCGCCATTCAAATTGCCCTGGCGGTATTGCACTTCGCCCAGGTAGAACTGCGCGTTGCCGGCCAGGTCCGTGTTGCCGTAGAACTGCAGATACTGCGCAAATTCCTGGCTCGCCAGTTCGTTCTTGCCGGCGTTGTAGTCCCGCAGAGCGTCATTGTAGAGCTGGTCGGCCGGCGGCGCCTGGCTGGCCGCTCCGGGTCCGGTTGGAGATCCGCCGGGAGAGCCTCCTGGGGTGGGAATGCTGTGCTGGCCCGCCTGGATGTCATCCAGTTGCTTGCCCAGTTTGGCCATGCGCGCCTTCAGTTCGTCCACCGAATCATGCAGCGCCTGGATCTGGCCGGAAATCTGGTCCACCTTGGTGGATGCGTCCGTGGTCTGCGACCCCAGGGTCTTCTGCAGGTTCTGTACGGCGATGCCCATCTTGTTGACGTTGTCAGTCTGCGTGGTGACCATCTCTTTCATCACGCCCATGCGCTCGTCAAACGACTGCTGCATCTTGGTCATGCTGTCCTGCATGATCTGGAGCTGGGTCTGGATCTGGATAAGCTGCGACTTGGTGTTCTGCGCGACTGCGGGCCGGGCCGTGCAGGCGACGAAGATCAGCGCGGCGGCGAGAACAGTGATTCTGTGTTTCTGCATAGTCATGAATCCATTAGATGCTGAATTTCAAGTCCTGGGAAAAGTTTAAAGCAGACGTGGGCGCGGGGGAACTGGGAAGTAACGCCGGACGGGGTGGCAGATTGAATGCCCCGTCCGGCGCCGGATTTAGTGTGCGATCAGCACGAAGTGGTCGCGCCGGTTTTTCTGCCAGCAATCCTCGGTGGACTCATGGCAGACTTGCTGTTCTTTGCCGTAGCTGATGGTCTTGAGCGCGTCGCCGCCAACCCCGGCGCGGATCAGGAACTGCCGTGCCGAATCAGCGCGGCGTTCGCCCAGCGCCAGGTTGTATTCGGTGGAGCCGCGTTCATCGCAGTTGCCCTCAATCTGGACTTTCCAGCCGGGGTGCGCTTTCAGGAACTCGGCGTTGCGGGCCATGGTGGCCTGCGCGTCGGCGCGAATGTCGGACTTGTCGTAATCGAAATAGATGTCCTGGACGTTCTGCGCGAAGAGCTGTTCGTCGGTGATCGGCGGCGGCGTGGGCCGCGGCGTTGGCGTGGGCGTCGGCGGGGCCGTTACGGTCACGGTCGCGCTGGCGTCTTGCGCTCCCCCTCCGCCTTTGGCGTGCAGGTGGTATGTGGTGGTGTCCGTGGGTGAGACGGACTGCGAGCCGTTGGCGTCAACTTTATTGCCGTCCAGGCTCACGTCATCAGCGTTTTGCGTGGTCCAGGTCAGCGTGGCCGACTGGCCGCGTTGAATGGAAGATGGACTTGCGGAAAGTGTAGCGGCTACGGGCTTGGGCGGCTCTGGCTTCGGCGGCGGTTTCTTGCAGCCGTTCACCATGAACAACAGAGCCAGGACCCCCAGGACTAACAACCAATACCTCTTCAAGTAGTTCACTCATGTCCTCCCAAAACTCATGCGAATTTTCGCTTGGCTTGATTCAACACAATACAAAGGGTTACTTATAACTCCAGTTAGGCTGGCTGTTGCGCCCCGTCCGCGTTAGTTGCTGCAGATGAGTGCCGTCGGCCAGCACGCTCCAGATCTGTTCACCGCCACTTCGGGTTGACTGAAAAACAATATGGCGGCCGTCGGGCGACCACGAAGGAAAATCGTTCCTTCCGCCATCGTGGGTCAATTGTACGATCTGTCGTGATGCGATATCCATCAGATAAATGTCCTGCCCGCCCGGCGCGCCCGGCCCGTATTTGCGGATCCAGGAAAAAGCCAGCAGCAGCCCGTTGGGCGACCAAGAGGGCGACACAGCATATCCCTGGTCGGTCACCCGCTGCACGTTACTCCCGTCCGCGTCCGTGACGTAAATCTGGGGCAGGCCCGTGCGCCCGCTGACGAAGGCAATCTGCGCGTTGGTCTTGGGGTTGAAGACGGGAGAAATGTCGGTTTTCCCGGTGGTCAGCCGCTTGGGCCCAGCGCCCGATGCGTCAGCGATATAGATTTCGGATGCCCCCGTGCCCATGGAGGAAGCAAAAGCAATTTTAGTCCCGTCAGAAGTCCAAGCGGGGGAATAATTGCCGCCGGGGAAACGAGGAAAGCTGACCAGCCGGCCCAGATCAAACGAGTACATCATGATTTGCCAGGAATCCTTGCCTAGCCCGCTGAAGGCCAGACGCGAGCCGTCGGGTGATACCCGCGGCGAAAGCGCAATCGAGCCCAGTTTGGTCACTTGCTGCTGGTTAGCTCCGTCATACTCCATGGACCACACTTCTTTGTGGCCGGTGCGGTTGCTGATGAAGTAGATCCTGCTCTCGGCCACGCCCGGAACTCCGCCCAGGCGGGTGATGATCTCATTGGCAAAGCGGTGCGCGATGGCCCGCGCTTGGTCGGGGGTGGCGTCTTCGTTATATTGCTGGCCCAGCACCTGCGGTG
>JBGPLR010000358.1:0-4320 GCA_041486545.1 Terriglobia bacterium | reverse complement strand
CCGCGCAATGCTGTGCTGAATCCGCCCCGCGGAATCAAACAGTGACAACACCAGTGAAATGCTGCCTAAGACAATCGTGTACAGCCAGATCAGCGGATCCAGGATGAAGTACGAACGCAAGCGTGACAGGAAGTGGCGCACGCCTCCCGGTTCACCGGTTTGTTCAAACTCGACTTCAGTCGTTTCCGCCACGTCACGCACTCCGTACCGGCGCTCGCGCCAGCAGTTCCAAAGCTGCTCCTACAATGTAAATCGAACCGGTGATTACCACCACGCCTTGCTCACCCGCAAGATTCCGCGCCTGGTCCAGCGCATCTCCTACCGATTCCACCGCCAGAACTTCTGTTCCCGTGTGCTGCGCCAGTTCGACAATCTGTTCCGGCGCGGCGGCGCGCGGATTGTTGGCCCGCGTGGCAATCACCCGTTCGGCTACAGGAAAGAGAATGCCGGCAATCTCCGCGATGGCTTTGTCCCGCATAGCGCCGAACACCAGCGTCAGGGCGCGGTCTTCATAAAACGTGGAGAGCGCCGAACGCAACGCCCACGCGCCGGAAGGATTGTGGGCCACATCCAGCACCGTTTCCGGATGGCCGGCTTCAGCGGGAATCACCTGGAACCGGCCCGGCCAGCGGGTGTCCCGCACCCCTTGTTCAACATGCTCCGCCAGAATCTTGAAGCCGAACTTGTTCAGTTCTTCCGCGGTGCTAATCGCCAGCGCCAGGTTGCGCAACTGGTGCCTTCCGGGCAAAGGAAAATCCACCATGATCTCCTGGCCCATCACTTCCAGGGGAAAGCGGTTTCGTCCTAATGGCTCAATGGTGGTTTCTTCCGTGCCGAGCTTGCCGGCGGCAGGAGTCAGAGACGGCATGTGTTTCACCGCGCTCACTGGGACGGCGTTCAGGTCCATGATCGCCCGACCCAGCGCGTCATTCACCTGGGGATGCTGCGGCAACAGGACCACCGTTCCCCGAGGCCGCAGGATTCCCGCCTTTTCCCGTGCGATCTCCGGCAGTGTATCGCCAAGGAATTTCTGGTGGTCAAAATCAATATCGGTGATGACGGAAATGCAGGGATCAACGATGTTGGTGGCGTCCAGGCGGCCGCCCATGCCTACCTCCAGCACCGCCAGTTCCACGCCCGCACTGGAAAAATATTCAAACATGATGGCCGTCACCATCTCAAAAAAGCTGGGATACCAGGGCAGTTCGCCGCGCGCCACCAAAGCCTCGGCTGCCTGGTCCACGCGCTCATAGATCAGCGCGAACTCCGCGTCGCTGATGGCTTCCTGGTTGACCTGGATGCGCTCGTTGATCCTTACCAGATGCGGGGAAGTGTAGAGTCCGGTGCGATAGCCCGCAGCCTGCGCGATGCTGGCCAGCGTGGCCGCGGTGGAGCCTTTTCCGTTGGTGCCCGCCACCAGCACGCAGGGCAAGCGGCGCTCCGGATACCCCAACTCGCGGACGAGAATCCGCATGTGCTCAAGTTCAAACTTGCGCGCGGAGGTTAGCTCATGGCCCAGCTCAAGAAGCTTGGCGACGGCGGATTCGTAACTCACGGCCACGGCTTACGCGACCTTGGGCGTCATGAAATCAAGCGCGCGGGAGATATAGGCCTTCAAGTCCTTGCGATGGATCACTGCGTCCAGCATGCCGTGTTGCAGCAGGAAATCTGCGGTCTGGAAGCCTTCCGGCAGTTTCTGGCGGATGGTCTGTTCGATGACTCGCGGCCCGGCGAAGCCGATCAGCGCTCCCGGCTCGGCGATGTTCATATCACCCAGCATGGCGTAAGAAGCCGTCACCCCGCCGGTGGTGGGATCGGTCAACACGGCGATGTAGGGCACACGCGCCGAATCCAGCCTGGCCAGCGCCGCGGATATTTTGGCCATCTGCATCAGGCTGACCACGCCTTCCATCATGCGCGCGCCGCCCGACGCCGACACCACAATGATGGGCTTGCGCTCATTGCACGCCCGCTCAATGGCCCGGGTAATGGACTCGCCCACCACCGCTCCCATGCTCCCGCCGATGAACGCGTACTCCATGGAACTCACGATCACCGGCCGGCCGTTCATGGTCCCTGTGGCGTTGATGATGGCGTCATTCAAACCGGTCTGGGCCTTGCTTTTCACCAGCCGGGCCTTATACGGCCGGGTGTCAGTAAAATTCAGCGGGTCGGTGGAAGCCAGGTTCTCGTCGGAGGTCTCAATGCTGTCTTCATCCAGCAGGAGCATGATCCGTGTGGCGGCATCAATGCGGAAGTGATATTCGCACTTGGGGCAGACGTTGAAATTGTCTTCCAGCTCTTTCTTCCAGATGATTTGCCGGCAGCCTTCGCACTTTACCCACAGGCCTTCCGTGCGGACGCGCTTTTCCTCAGACGCCTGGATCTCACCCGACTCTCTTTTAAACCATGACACGCTTGGACCCCTTCCTAATACTCAATACCACGCTGGGCCAGGACGCCTTTTTCGTAGGCATGCTTGACCTGCTTCATCTCCGTGACCGTATCGGCCAGGTCAACAATTGTCGGATGCGCGTTGCGCCCCGTCAAGATTACATGTACCTGCTCAGGTTTACGCCTGAGGGTCTCCACCACCTTGGCCGGATCGAGCATGCCGTAGCTGATGGCGTAGTTGATTTCGTCCAGAATCACCAGGTCCCACTTGCCGGAGAGGATGGCCTCGCTGGCCTCCGCCCAGGCTTCTTCCACCATGCGGACGTCTTCCGGGTCAGTTTCCGCGCCGCCCACCTTCACAAAGCCCCGGCCCATCTGCTTCATGACAAAGTTGTCGCCAAAGGCCTTCACCGCGTCCAGCTCGCCGTAATGCCATGAGCCTTTCAGGAATTGCAGCATCAGGACCTTCATCCCGTTGCCGACCGCGCGCAGCCCCGTCCCCATGGCGGCGGTGGTCTTGCCCTTGCCGGGACCGGTGTTCACGATGATGAGCCCGCGATGTACGTCAGTCATTCTTATTCCGAACAGAGTGAGGAATCCCTATCGTCTAAAATGATTCAACTCCGACCACATATTCCCAAGTCAGCACCGTCGAAGCTTCTGCCGGCCTTCAACGAATCTTCCTCGGCTAAGTGCTAATTGCTAACCGCTAATTGCTTCTTTTTTCAGTGCCCCGTGTGATACGGATGGCCTTTTAAGATTGTAAATGCCCGGTAGATTTGCTCCAGCAGGACAATCCTGGCCAGCTCATGGGCCAGCGTCATTTTGCCAAAAGACAGCGCCAGATCGGCTGAAGCCCGCGCTTTGTCGCTAAAACCGTTCGCCGGGCCCACGGCGAAGAACAGGTTCTGCGTGCCGCGGTCCTGCTGGTCGCGCAGCAGTTCGGCGAATTCTTCTGATGTGAACTGGCGTCCGCGGGCGTCCAGCAGTATCAGTACCGGCTTGGTGCGACCGCTTTTTTCTTCCGTCAGCTCAAACAGCGCGGCTTCGCTGGCCATCTCGTGCGATTCGGCGCTCAGGTAGTGCGAAATGCGCTTCAGGTATTCTTCCGTCAGCGCGCGAAACGCGGGTTCTTTGGTTTTGCCGATCCAGGCAATCTGCAGCTTCACACGAGTGATTGTAAATGGTGGGGACGAAATGGCCCGGTTTGGCTGCCTTATTGGCTATTTCTTTACGGCCTTGATCTCAAACTGATGCCCACCTTTACAATCCGGCGTGGTAGGCGAAACATCAATGTTGATGTAGTCGGTTGGCGAAACCTTATTTGTAACCTCCACATCGAACCAGTCATCCGCGACCCCACCCTTGATGTGCAAGCTGTAGTGACCTTCTTTAAGTTGATCAAACTGAAATTCGCCAGATGCATTGGCGACCGCATGTGCTACTGGCTTTCTCTTTGCGTCCCATCCCATGAGCCTGTAATCGTAGAGATCAAGCTGGGCTCCTGCAATCGAAAACATGCGCCTTAGCCACTGAAACTGTACGGGGCCTAAAGATCGTCCGACTATGCGCCCTTTTAATTGAGTAACCTGGTGGAAATAGCCAATAGTCCACGTGCACGCGGACAATTGCACAGAAAAACCGAGAAGAATCACAAGTGCGGCAGCGCCTAACGGACAGAGTTTCACGGTCTTTATGGTACAACCCAAGGATTCTAGTTTGCTACCGCTTGCGTCTTGGCTTGGGCTTTGACTTGGACTTGGCCTTAGCCTTGGCTCGCGAAGTCTTGGCCTTTGAACTCGCGCGCGGCCCTGCCGTGGTTTTTCCCTTGGTGGTCCTTTTGCCTGTCCGCTTCAGAGGTGTCTTCTTCGAAGACTTCTTAACCCCAACTTTCTTCGCCGCGGGCTTCTCCGGTTCCCTCTTCTT
>JBGPLR010000357.1:0-4322 GCA_041486545.1 Terriglobia bacterium | reverse complement strand
GGGGTGGTGAATGATCTGCGGTCCTCTGCCGGCGGCAAGAGTGAAGTGATCTGGGACGGCACAACGGCGCTGCCGGCGGTGGCCGGCTTGCTGACCGAGTCCCACGTTGCGGGCAACCTTGTGCGCGCCACGGTGACCCGGGAAAGCCTGGATTCGCTGCTGGACAAGCTGCGCCAGCAAAACGCAACGCTGGTTTCCGTCACTCCGTTGCGTGGAACGCTGGAAGAATACTTTTTGGCCAAGACTGCAGAGGAGACGCAAGAGAAGGAGGGCGCCCCGGTATGACGTCCCGTCTCGCCGCCATCACGCTGAACACTTTCCGCGAAGCCGTCCGCGACCGCGTGCTCTACAACCTGATTGTGTTTGTTCTGCTGCTGGTGGCCAGCGCGCCGCTGTTCGGCGCCATCTCCATTGATGTGGAACGGCTGGTCCTGATCAACGTGGGCTTAAGTTCCATCTCGCTGTTCGGGGTCATCATCGCGATCTTCATCGGCATAGGCCTGGTGTCCAAGGAGATTGAGAAGCGGACGTTGTACACCATCCTGTCCCGCCCGGTGCGGCGCTGGGAATTCATCGCGGGCAAATATTGCGGACTGATGATGACTCTGGTGGTCAACGCCGCGCTGATGACCGCAGGTTTCTACCTGGCGCTGGCCATCACCTCGCGCGGGCTCAGGGCGCAGGATGCCCAGCTCCTGGTGGCCGTCTATTTCACCGTGCTGCAGTTCTTGATCGTAACGGCCATCACGCTGCTGTTTTCATCGTTCTCAACGCCTATTTTCTCCGCGATCTTTACCTTCGCGCTCTTTGCCATCGGGACCTTTTCTGACGATCTGCGCGACTTTGCTGCGGCTGCTCACGGAATCACCAAAGTTTTTGGGCTGATCGCCGCCTACCTGGTGCCGCATCTGGCATCACTGAATGTTATCTCCCAGGCGGCCCACGACCAGCCGGTCGGCGGCAGCCTGATTTTCTACAACACGCTCTATGCGCTGTTCTATTCTGCGGCGGTCACGGCGGCAGCGGTGTTGATCTTTGAACGGCGCAACCTGAAATGAACCATCACCGCAATACCACTACGATTGCCGCGGTACTCCTGGTGGTGCTGTTCGCCGGGGCGGTGCTGTCACTCAAGAAAGTGGACAGCTACCGTCCGGACGCTACGTTGGAAGAAATTCTCTATCTGCCTTCAGGAAAGACGCTCAAGCACATGAGCCTGGGATATTCCGGTCTGCTGGCGGACATCTATTGGACGCGCGCGGTCCAATACTTCGGCAACAAGCACCTGAAGCACTCCGAGCACTACGACCTGCTCGATCCTCTGCTGGACATCACCACGGACCTGGACCCGCAGCTGATCGTGGCGTATCAAACGGGCTCCATTTTCCTTTGCCAGCGCCCGCCGGACGGCGCCGGGGACCCGGACAAGGCCATTGCGCTGCTGGAAAAAGGAGTCCGGGCCAATCCCACATACTGGCGCATGTATTTCACCATGGGCTTTGTGCACTACCTGGAACGCCATGACTATAAAGCCGCGGAAAAGGCCTTTCAGGCCGGATCAGAAATTCCCGGCGCGCTCCCCTGGATGAGAGTAATGGCCGCCAAGATGGCGGAGCATGCTGAGGACACCAGCACCGCTATGTTCCTGTGGAAGGGCGTCTATGAGAACACCAAAGAAAAGTCCATTCGTGAAACCGCCCTCAACCACCTGCTTTCCCTCCAGGCGGAATCGGACATCGAGCAACTGGGCCGGCGGGTGCAGGCGTATCGCGACAGGACCGGATCGCTGCCGGCGAACTGGATGGATGTGGTCCGCGCCGGGCTGATTCCAGGAATCCCACAAGACCCCACGGGACATCTTTACAAGTTGCTGCCTGACGGCGCCGTGGGGGTGGAAGATCCAAAACAGTTTCCGTATTTGGGTCAGGGCCGGAGCACAAAGTAAGGTATCTCCAGACCACGCGTTGGAATCTAATCTTTCCGAAAGCCATTTTGCATGCAAACTTCCCTTTTACGTGCGTACGGCCTTGCCGGCCTGGCGATGATGCTCACCCTGCCGGGCCTGGCCGCGGATGTCACCGCCACTGCGCGCGCAGTGGACGAACATTACAACTCCCTGAAGAGCTTCAAGGCCACTTTTACCGAGATTTATCAGGCGCCGGGGATTTCGCGGACGGAAAGCGGGACGGTGTGGCTCAAAAAACCGGGCCGCATGAGATGGGAGTACCACGATCCCAAGCAGAAGCTCTTCGTCATGGATTCGCAGAATGCGTACTTTTACGTTCTGGGCGAAGCGCAAGCCAGAAAAACATCGGTGAAGAAGCTGGATGATATTCGCTCACCCATGCGTTTCCTGCTGGGCAAGACCAAATTGGCAAAGGAGCTGGAAGGGCTTTCTCTGGCGCCGGACGTGGCGCCTCTGCAGGCCGGCAACGTGGTGCTGCGGGGCATACCCAAGGGGATGCAGGACCGCATTTCAGGAGTGCTGCTGGAAGTCTCCCCTGCGGCCCAGCTGGTGCGCATTGTGATCCAGGGCGCAGACGGCGCCTCCACGGAGTTCCGCTTTACCGAAATCCAGGAAAACCTTGCGGTGCAGGACAGCCTTTTCCGCTTCATTCCTCCCCCTGGAGTGGAGACAATTCAAGACGAACAGGTGACCCAGTAGCGAACTCTTAACGTTACCTTCGATTGCTGAAGAATTAGGGAAATTAATGGGGAATTCGCGCAATAATATGGCACTTCCCCCATTCTAGAAAGTGCGGGTCCGGTCCGCGAAATGCTAGACTTGAAGCAGGAGTAAGGCTTCCCTTAGGCGCAGATTCCCATGGCAGAATTCATGGTCAAAATGGCTGACGAGCGCGGCCATGTGCTCGAACAGGTGGAGAACGGCATCTCCGAACAGGAGATCCGTGACCGCTTTGCCCAGCAGGGCTTCCTTGTTTACTCGGTGAAGGGGAACAAAGGCCTGCTGTCATTGGCGCTGTTCGGTGACCGCAAGAAGCGGCTGAAGATAAGCGCGTTTCTCATTTTTAACCAGCAGTTCCTGACCTTGATCAAGGCCGGGCTGCCGATCCTGCGTTCCTTAAACCTGCTGGCCAAACGGCAAAAAAACCTTAATTTCAAGAACATGCTCCTCAACGTGCAGGAGCGGGTGAAGAGCGGCGAACTGCTCTCGGATGCCTTCGCCGCGCAGGGTGGCAGCGTGTCCAAGATCTACACCACAACCCTGCTGGCCGGTGAGCGCAGCGGCAACCTGGAAGAAGTGCTGGCCCGTTACATCACCTTCCAGAAGATCACGGTCACGTTTCGGAAAAAACTGCTGGCATCTCTCTGGTATCCCGCGCTGCTGATTTCCGCGCTCACGGTCATGCTTACGTTCCTTATGGCTTACGTGGTGCCGCAATTTGCTGACTTGTACAGGGGCCTTAACGCTGACCTGCCGCGATTGACACTGATCATGCTCAGCATCGGAGAGACGATCCAGCACCGATACTACGTCATCGTGGTTGTGCTGGCGGCCATCGTCCTTGGGAGCATGCTGTGGGTACGATCAGACAGCGGGTCCAGGACACTGGACGCCATACGCTATCGCCTGCCCATCGTGGGAGGCATCTGGATGAAGTACCAGGTGGCGATGTTTAGCCGCACGCTGTCCACCCTGCTCGCGGGCGGCCTGCCGCTGGTGCCGTCGCTGGAGACGGCCAGCCAGTCCATTAACAGCTACCAGATTGCCAGCAACGTGGAACACGCTTCCAAGCGCGTGCGTGAAGGCCAGGCTTTGGCGTACAGCCTGGAAGAAACCAAATTTTTCCCGGACTTGGCCATTGAGATGGTGGAAGTGGGCGAGTCCACCGGCGCGCTTCCGACCATGCTGAACTCGGTTGCGGAGTTTTATGAAGAAGACGTGCAGAATTCCCTGACCGCGGCCCTGCAGTTGATTGAACCAGTCATCCTGATTTTCATGGGCGTCACGGTGGCTGTGGTCTTGCTGTCACTTTATCTGCCCATTTTTTCGCTTGGCGCACAGATACAACACTAGGAAGTTGAAGGTATGGAACAGAAAAACACCAGTATCACCGTGGAAGACGGCGCACCGGGCATTGAGCAGCCGGCGAGTCCGGAACAGCGCGCCCGCGACCTGGCGGCACGCTACCGCTGCGAGTTTGTTGACCTGCGCGACTACCACCTGGATGCCGAGCTGTTCAAGACCGTCCCGGTGGACTTGATGTTCCGCTACAACTTTGTGCCGCTCGAAAGCACCGAGGGAACCTTGTCCATCGCCATTGCCGATCCCAGCAAGCTCATGATGATTGACGAAATCG